>CAMWQZ010000027.1 GCA_947176515.1 uncultured Bacteroidales bacterium
GATAACTATTTCGGTCACGAAGTTGCCGACCCATACCGTCCGCTCGAAAACGACACGGCTGCCGCAACCCTCGCTTGGGTTGAAGCCGAAAATGCCGTCACTCAGGATTATCTGTCACAGATTCCATTTCGTAAAAATGTCCGTCAGCGTCTTGAACAGCTAAACAATTATCCTAAAATCGGGATGCCAACCAAGTTCAACGACGGCAAATATTATTTTTATAAAAACGACGGCCTTCAGAACCAATATGTGCTTTATCGCGCAGACACTCCCGATGGAGAAGCTGAGGTTTTCCTTGACCCAAACAAACTCTCTGATGACGGCACCGTAGCACTGACTGGCGTTTACCAGTCGCACAACGGCAAATACACTGCCTACACCATATCTTGCAGCGGTAGCGACTGGACTGAAATATATGTCCTTGATTCTGCAACGGGCGAACTTCTTGACGATCATATAGAATGGGCAAAATTCACCGGCGCGGCTTGGCATGGCGATGGCTTCTATTATAGCGCATATGACAAACCTGCCGACGGAAAAGAATTCTCCAATGCCAATGAATACCATAAAGTGTATTACCACAAACTCGGCACACCGCAGTCTGAAGATAAGGTTATCTACGAAAACCGTAATGAACCGTTGCACTTCCATAGTGTCGGTATCACAGATGACGAATCAACATTACTTGTCATGGGTGGCGGCGCAGGAAATGGCAATTCGCTCTATATTAAAGACCTCACCAAACCTAACTCTCAATGGGTGACAGTCGAAGACTCTCAAGACTATGACATAAGTGTCATTGATTCGCGCGATGGTAAACTATATATCTTCACTTCAGCTGACGCTCCCAAATATCGTCTTGTAACTGCTGATATTAAAAATCCACAACGCGCTAACTGGAAGGAACTTGTTCCCGAACGCGAAGATGCCGTACTCGTCAGTGCCAGCTTTGCCGGCGACAAAATGATTCTCACCTATGACAAGGACGCGTCTCACCATGCCTATGTATATAACACTGACGGCACTCCTGTCCGTGAAATCTCTTTGCCAGGCTATGGCACGCTCTCGTTCTCTACCGATTCTAAGAGTCCTGAAGCTTTCTATTCATTCTCTTCATTTACTTCTCCAGCCACCATCTACACATATAATGTTGAGTCAGGTGAGAGCGCACCATTCCGCTTCACCGAGCTACAAGGCTTCAATCCTGAAGATTATGTGACTGAACAAGTTTTCTACCCATCAGCCGACGGCACAAAGATACCTATGTTCCTCACCTATAAGAAAGGACTTCAACGCGACGGTAACAATCCCGTCTATTTATATGGCTATGGCGGTTTCAATATCACTCTCAATCCAGGCTTCTCACCCAACCGACTGCTGTGGCTTGAAAACGGTGGTATATATGCCCAGACCAATCTGCGCGGCGGAGGCGAGTATGGCGAAGACTGGCATCTTGCTGGCACAAAGCAGCAGAAACTTAATGTGTTTAACGACTTCATTGCTGCTGCTGAATATATGATTAATGAAGGATGGACCAACCCTGACCTTATTGCTATCGAAGGCGGTAGCAATGGCGGTCTGCTCGTTGGTGCGGTAACAAATATGCGTCCCGACCTGTTCCGCGTAGCCATTCCTCGCGTTGGCGTTATGGACATGATGCGTTACCATCTGTTTACTATCGGCTGGAACTGGGCTCATGATTACGGCACGTCGGCCGACTCACCAGAAATGGCTGAATACCTTCTCGCATACTCGCCTATCCATAATATCAAAAACGATGGCACTCCTTACCCTGCAATCATGGTCACTACGGCTGACCACGATGACCGTGTCGTTCCTGCTCATTCGTTTAAGTATGCCGCCACTCTTCAGGCTGCAGAAACCGGCGACCAGCCCAAATTAATTCGAATTGACAGCAAGGCAGGTCATGGAGCCGGAAAACCTGTTGCGAAGGTTATCGACGAGTATGCCGATATCTATTCGTTCATACTTTATAACATGGGACTCCAGCCTGCTGAAAAGTGATTAAAACTCTAAAATATATACTCGGCGCCGCCTTTATGGCGGCGCTATTAAACTCTTGTTTTACAGGCATAGAGAGCACACCGCGCATATCCGCTGGAGATGTGAGGAAACGTGATGCTGCCGTTCTCACACCCGAACAGAAGTACTTAACTGATGTCAAGCCGATGACGCCTGGCTCATGGACGGCAGGAAAACGTTTTTACGTCACCGATGATAAGATTTCAATTATTTTTCAACCGGGCGACAAAATTGACGACTCATTGAGTGGTCATGACCTCGTGTTCCAGAGATTTGAAGAAGTGCCATCTGTTACTGGGGGAGGCGCTACAGTGCTAATTTTCACAGAGGACGGCAAATCTGATTTATTACACTATCGCGTTAATGTGCCTCTTCCCGAACTCCAAAAACGCGAGCGTCTTGAAGTCCCATTCACAGTCGAACGTTCCGTTGTGGAAAAAGTCGACTCCGCTATGCGCGCTAACACATATTATATAAGCACTCCTAAATGGTTCAATGCCGATAACGATAAAGCTGTAGTTGGCAAACGCCATATACCTATTACGGTTACTCACGTTGAACCAGGCACATATATCTATCCATTGCGAGTCTACTTCCGACAGGATGGCACCCCTCAAGAATATTGGATACCGATGACCGTTGGTGACGACCGCGCGGCGACTCGTAATTTTCATACCGTTTTTAACTTTGATAATCCACGCAAACGCTATCCTCAGATTACCGACGAAACTTGGACGCTGATTACCGACAGCCGAGTCAAAATCGGAATGACTCGCGATGAATGTCGTCTCGCCCTCGGTGCGCCAAACAGCTATCGCACCATACCCGTATATAATGCGACTGTCGAACAGTGGAACTTCGACGACGGCATGTATCTCATTTTTGAAGACGGCATTTTAACTCGCTATCGCATCTGATGAAACTGATATTTCTTGGAACAGGCACTTCGACAGGTGTACCGCAGATTGGTTGTAATTGTGAAGTATGCACCTCAAAAGACCCTCGCGAAAAACGTTTGCGAGCATCGGTTTTGGTTGAAGTCCGCCCTGACTGCAATCTACTGATTGATTGCGGACCCGACTTCCGTGAACAAATGTTGCGCATCGGTTCGCCATCACTCAACGCTGTGCTGCTTACTCACTCCCATTACGACCATGTCGGCGGTATCGATGACCTTCGCCCATACTGCTATCCCGACTCGTTCCCGGTATATTGCCAGGCTGACGTTGCTAAGGATTTGCGTGAGCGTGTGCCATATTGTTTTCGTGAGCATCTTTATCCGGGAGTCCCGACATTTAACATCCACATTATAAATCCTAATGAAACTTTCACAGTCGACGATGTCCAAGTTACTCCCCTACCTGTTATGCACGCCAGGCTTCCGATTGTAGGCTTCCGCATCGGCAATCTTGCTTACATAACTGACTGCTCAGAAATGCCTCGCGAGACACTCGAAAAAATCAAAGGCGTTGACACACTTGTCATCAACGCATTGAGGCGTGAACCGCACATGTCTCACATGAATCTCGAACAAGCACTCGACGTAATCAAGTCAGCAACTCCTCGTCAAGCTTATCTGACCCACTTAAGCCACGGCATGGGACTCATTGATGACACGATTCCTCTACTACCCGACAACGTCCATATCGCCACTGACGGCATGACAATCAACATACAATAGATTTATGCGCTCACGTTTGAACTTATTCTGTCTCGCGGCTTTGTCAGCCTCAATCGCAAACGCGAAGATTACCGACAAGCGTCCAGATATCATCCTTTTCATGGTTGACGACATGGGATGGCAAGATACGTCTTTGCCATTCGCCAGTGATACGACTGCTTATAACCGCATGTTTCGGACTCCAAATATGGAGCGTCTTGCTGCCAGTGGAATGAAATTCACCCAAGCCTACGCCTGCGCCATTAGTTCTCCAACTCGCTGTAGTCTCATAACTGGCGCCAATAATGCGCGCCACAGAGTGACAAACTGGACACTTCAGCGCGATAAATCTACTGACGACTCTATGCTTGGTGTTATTCTGCCGGAATGGAACTGGAACGGTGTCGCTCAATCTGGCGAAGTAAATAACACTTATATTGGCCGTTCATTTGTCGACTTACTTCGTCAATCAGGCTATCACACTATTCATGTCGGCAAGGCTCACTTCGGAGCAATAAATACACCTGGCGAAAATCCTGCACACTGGGGATTTGAAACTAATATAGCAGGCCACGCCGGCGGAGGACTCGCTACTTATCTAAGCGAAAACAATTATGGTCACCGTCCCGACGGATCGGCTTATTCGCTTCTTGCCATCCCTGGCTTGGAAAAATATTGGGGCAGCGGAGTGTTTGCAACCGAAGCTCTTACCCAAGAGGCATTAAAAGAGATTGACCGTGCGGTAGCCTACGAACAACCTTATTTCCTTTATATGTCACACTATGCAGTCCATATTCCCATTGATAAGGATATGAGGTTTTACAACGATTATATCGACCGAGGCTATTCGCCCAAAGAAGCCGCCTACGCCTCTTTAGTCGAGGGCATGGATAAGAGTCTCGGTGACATTCTTGATAAGGTCGAGCAATCAGGTCGCGCTGACCGCACAATCATCATATTCATGAGTGATAATGGGGGACTTGCTTCACAACCTGAATGGCGTGATGGTGAACTCTATACCCAGAATTATCCTTTGCGCAGCGGCAAAGGCTCACTGCTTGAAGGCGGTATCCGCGAACCGATGATTGTCTGCTGGCCCGGAGTTACTACGCCGGGAAGTGAGTGTAACGACTACACGATGATTGAAGACTTCTATCCTACAATTCTCGAAATGGCTGATGTTGATTTTGTACCCGATGCAGACAAACCAATTGATGGTTTTTCGTTTGTGCCTATGCTTAGGGGAGAACCGATGCCTGACCCTGAGCGTGAGATTGTGTGGAATTTCCCTAACATTTGGGGTAATGAAGGACCCGGCATAAACCTAAATACCGCTCTCAGACGTGGTCAGTATAAGCTAATATATAATTATGTGACTGGTGAGAAAGAGCTCTATGACATCCCTGCCGACATCTCCGAAACCACAAATCTCGCCACCCAATTGCCAGAAGTGACTGCCTTTATGTCTAAAAGGCTCGGACAGCGCCTCAGAGACATGGATGCACAACGTCCTGTCGATGCAGCGACTGGAGAGCCTTTCCCGTGGCCAGATGAAATCGATTGATATAACTATATTTGCTAAAATCATGAAAGAAGAAATCAGACATCGCAGACTTTATGCCTTTTATCACAGCAAAGTGCTCAATGCGCTCATGATTGTTATCATCGTGGGCATATTTTTAATGGGTTATTATAAATCTTACCTTTTACCGGTAATCTGTTCGGCAACTGGATTTCTACTTTTCATTGGCTACACTGCGTGGCTATGGATAAAGAAGCCTCAAAAAATCATGATTAACAATTGGCTGTCAGATATTTCAGGCTCATTCACTCTTTATTTTTTAATTGTAACTGCTTTGAAGGCTGAAAATCAATGGTGGTATATATTCCCTATAGTATGTGCGGTTTTGATTTTATTTTTATGTATGATAAATCCAAAAGGCGATAAAACTTTTATAATAACACCCTAATCTGGCATCATGAAAACATATAAGGTTTTAGCTTTAGCGATAATCTGTTTATTTTTAAGTATATTTGAAGCCTCAGCATCTGTTGGAGGTGATAGCCTCAGAGCCGACAATCGCGCGCTCCGCACTCGTGGAGCCGTCGAAGGTCTGATGCGTCGTAATGCCCCAAGATTGACATTCCGGCCTAATGAAATAACTCCTGATTCTTTCAGCGCTTGGAAAGCCGAAATGAAAGATGCCATGACTCGCCTTATGCGTCATCCTGACTCACAATCAGAAGAGCCCAAAATGATAAAACGTGTAAAACGCTGTGGTTATACACTTGAAAAATGGGAAAGCTATCCCCTTGACTCTACTGTAGTTCCATTCCTTGTGCTGATACCCGACGGTGTTGATGCCAATAATCCTGCTCCTGCGGCCCTTTGTATTCCCGGCTTTGGCCAGACCAAAGAATTGCTTGCCGGCGAACGCAACGATAACTTCAATTTGGAAGGCGAACCTGATACAACGCTCATAAAAAATACTATGGCTCTTGACTACGTTAAAGCCGGAATAGTAGCCGTTGCTGTTGACAACCCGTCGTTCGGCGAACTTTCTGATGACGGTAAAGCTGACTATATCGAGACAAGCCGTTTTCTACTCGAATGTGATTGGAGCTATCTCGGGCTGACATCATGGCAAGATCGCGTAATACTTGACTGGATGAAGACTCAGCCTGAGATTAATCCCGAGCGCATTATTGTCAGCGGTTTCTCTCTTGGCACAGAACCATTGATGGTGCTGGGCTTACTTGATGACTCAATATATGCTTTTGTCTATAACGACTTCTTATGTCGCACTCGTGAACGCGCTCTTACTATGGACAAACCTGACCAAAACGGTGCGCGTCCCTTCCCCAACTCAATCGAACATCTTATCCCCGGTTTTCTGCTCGAATTTGATTTTCCCGATATCGTTTCCACTCTCGCTCCACGACCTGTTATTTGTACCGAGGGCGGCATGGACAGAGATTTCGGTATAATTGAAGCAGCCTTCTCAACAGCCGGCGCGCCAGAAAACTTCGAGTGGCATCATTATCCCATGTTTGCTGATCCATCTAAGCGAATACAGCTCGAAGCTATGCCGTCGGGCATCGACCGTGCAACCTTCTTCCGACTTGCCAACGTTGATCCGCCATCCCACTACTTTAAATCTCATCTGATTCTCCCCTGGCTGAAAAAGCATCTCGACAAGGATGGAGAATAGGTAATATTTTTTGTCGTTAGGCGGAAATGGTGTAACTTTGCACTATAGTTCACTGCCGTTCGCGGCTATACCACATTCACCAATATGCAAGAGAAAATCATCATCCTTGATTTCGGTTCGCAGACGACCCAGTTGATTGGTCGCCGCGTTCGCGAACTCAGCACTTATTGCGAAATTATTCCCTATAACAAGTTCCCTTACGACGACAAGAGCGTAATTGGAGTCATTCTCTCTGGTAGTCCGTTCTCAGTTTATGATGAAAAGGCATTTAAAACCGAACTCGACCGTCTTAGAACCCATTATCCCCTCCTCGGCATTTGCTATGGTGCACAGTTAATGGCTTACGAGGCTGGCGGCTCCGTTGAACCGGCTCCATCGAGAGAATATGGACGCGCCATCCTCACAGAGGTTAACCACAATGACCCATTGTTAAAAGATATCGAGGTTGGTTCGCAAGTTTGGATGAGTCACGGCGACACTATCACCAGTCTCCCTGAAAACTTTAAGATTATAGCTTCGACCAAAGAAGTCGCAATAGCGGCTTATCACGTCGAGGGCGAAAAGACATGGGGCGTGCAGTTCCATCCCGAAGTGTTCCACTCCACTTGTGGCACTCAGCTGCTTAAGAACTTTGTCGTTGGCATCTGTGGTGCTTCTCAAAGCTGGAGCGCCGAATCATTTATTGAGTCAACGGTTGCTGCCCTCCGTGAGCAGCTCGGCGATGACAAGGTTGTGCTCGGTCTAAGTGGCGGTGTTGACTCATCAGTGGCAGCCGTGCTTCTCAACCGTGCAATTGGCAAAAACCTAACATGTATTTTCGTCGACCACGGCATGCTTCGCAAAAACGAGTTCCGCAATGTGTTGCATGATTACGAATGTCTTGGTCTCAATGTCATCGGTGTCGACGCGTCTGCTCGATTCTTCAAAGAACTTGAAGGCGTTACTGACCCCGAGCGCAAGCGCAAAATTATCGGTAAGGGCTTTATCGACGTGTTTGACGAAGAGGCTCACAAGATTAAAGATGTTAAATGGCTCGCACAAGGCACGATTTACCCCGACTGCATCGAGTCTCTTTCTATTACCGGTATGGTTATCAAGAGCCACCACAATGTCGGAGGTCTGCCTGAAAAGATGAATCTTAAGCTCTGCGAACCGCTCCGCTTGCTCTTCAAAGACGAAGTGCGCGCCGTTGGGCGTTCGTTAGGCATGCCCGAACATCTGATTAAGCGTCATCCGTTCCCGGGCCCGGGTTTGGCAGTTCGAATCCTTGGCGACATCACTCCCGAAAAGGTAAGCGTTCTTCAGGATGCCGATGACATCTTCATTCAAGGGCTTCGCGACTGGGGATTATATGATAAAGTATGGCAAGCAGGCGTTATCCTTTTGCCGGTGCAGAGTGTTGGAGTGATGGGTGACGAACGCACCTACGAACGTGCAGTTGCTCTTCGCGCAGTAACGTCAACCGATGCTATGACAGCTGACTGGGCCCACCTACCCTACGAATTTCTTGCAAAAGTTTCAAACGACATCATCAATCAAGTCCGCGGCGTAAACCGCGTCTGCTATGACATCTCCTCAAAACCACCATCCACAATAGAATGGGAATAAGATAACATCCTGATAATCTGATTTATAGCCCTATTTCTTTGAGATTAGGGCTTTTTTATTTATTTTTGTAACATCCTGTTAATCAATTAATATACGTTTATGGATGTTTTGTCACCAGAATTTGTCACCAGACTTTATAGCAAGTCGAATACTAATTTGTTGTTAACATTATTTAACTA
>CAMWQZ010000028.1 GCA_947176515.1 uncultured Bacteroidales bacterium
ATGAAATGTGTGTTTGGATTAAATAATTTTCTATGGCAAAATTATAATAAATATTTTATATGCGCAAATATTTTCGAAGAAAAATAAATTTATTGCACATTTAAATTGTATAAGCAAGATTCTATGGCTAAGAAATGTCAATAATAAATTTGTGAAAGGACGAAATTATGGCTATATTTGGCATTATTTTGTGCAGAGACAATGATACACCTTAAAATCGACGATAAATCGACGCGAAAGCTACCCTTTTACCTCGCAATGGAGGAATGGGCAGCCAAACGACTGCCTGCTGATGACTACTTTTTTAGCTGGCAAGTCAATCCGACGGTAGTTTTTGGTCGCAACCAGTGTATCAACGCAGAAGTAAATCTTGATTATTGCCGCGAAAACCATATCGAGACATATCGCCGCAAAAGTGGTGGCGGATGTGTGTTTGCCGACCGCCACAACATAATGTTTTCATACATAACCCCATCTGAGCACGTAACGACTACTTTCAGCCGCTACACAGAGATGATAGCCGATATGCTGCGTTCGCTCGGAGTTGACGCAAAGGCTACCGGGCGCAACGATATTACGATTGACGGACGAAAAGTGTCGGGCAATGCATTTTATCATATCCCAGATCGCAGCATAGTCCACGGAACGATGCTCTACGACACCGATTTGCGTCACATGGCAAACGCTATAACTCCATCACGATCAAAACTCGAATCAAAACAGGTTCAGTCTGTAGAGGCTCACATTACGACTCTCAGCCAATATCTTGACATGAGCTTAGACGACTTTCGCCTCTATGCAATCGAGTATCTGACTGACAAGGAATTAAAGTTAAGCACCAATCAATTAGCAGAAATAGAGGAACTCTCAAAACCATACTACACGCCTGAATGGATATTCGGACGCAAAAGCGATGCCACAATACGGCAGACGCGTCGCATCGAAGGTGTCGGCGAACTATCGACAGCTATAAAGTTGCATGAAGGCCGCATCGCTGACATTAATATCGAAGGAGACTTCTTTTTGCTGTCTGACCTCGACTCTACCCTGCTCGACGGCTTACGAGGAGTGCGCTATGTCGATAACGAAATCAAACAAGCTATGTCGGGCATGGACACAACGCAGACCATAGCCGGACTTAAAACCGAGCAATTTATAGAACTAATCATTTAAAACTAAATATTTTATCATCTATATCATGAGCGAAGATTTAAAGAAAACCTGCCTACACGACCTCCACACAGGTCTCGGTGCATTGATGAGTCCATTCGGCGGCTTTGATATGCCAATACAATATGACGGCATCGAGCAAGAGCATCAAGCCGTGCGCAATAACTGCGGTGTGTTTGATGTATCCCACATGGGAGAAGTAGCCGTAAGCGGACCTGATGCAGAGCGCTTTGTAAACCATATTTTTACTAATGACGTGACAGGGCTACCTGATGGAAAAGTCATCTATGGGATGATGCTCCATCCCACCGGCGGCGTGGTCGATGACCTACTCGTCTATAAGCGTGGCGACAATGATTTCTTTTTGGTCATAAACGCATCAAATATCGACAAAGACGTAGAGTGGATTGTAAGCCATGCCGAAGGATTTGACGTAAAAATCGACCATCAGAGCGACCATTGGGCCGAACTCGCCCTGCAGGGGCCTAACGCTGAGAAAGTAATGGCCGATGTGCTCGGTCTTGACGGCTCAGACCTCGGTTTTTACACATTCAAAACCGTCGGTGACATCATCGTCAGCCGCACAGGCTACACGGGTGAGGACGGATTTGAAATCTACGCCGATGCCGAAACAATAAGGAAATATTGGCAGAAACTCATCGACGCCGGTGTGCAGCCATGCGGTCTCGGTTGTCGCGACACCCTGCGTTTCGAAGCAGGGCTGCCACTTTATGGCGACGAACTTGCCGACGACATCACTCCTATCGAAGCCGGCCTGGGTATATTTGTCAAGCTTGACAAGCCCGAATTTATTGGTCGTGAAGCCCTTGCAGTGCAGAAGGCAGAAGGCCCGGCACGCAAAATCGTAGGTATCAAAGTCGAAGGACAGGCAATACCCCGTCACGGATATGAAGTGCTTGACGCAGACGGCAAAGTTGTGGGCACGGTAACGACCGGCTATCACTCAATCTCACTTGATAAAAATATTGCCATGGCGCTGATTGATGCTAAATCGGCAGCACTCGGCACTTCGCTTCAAGTAAAGGTGCGCCGCAAAGTGTTCCCAGCAACAGTAATCAAAAAACGTTTCTATACACCTAATTACAAAAAATAAATTCATAAAAAATCACTAATATGCTTTACTTTCTTCCCACTCACGAATACGCCCGTATCGAGGGCAATGTAGCCACAATCGGTATTTCTGAATTTGCAGCACATCAGCTGGGCAACGTTGTTTATGTCGACATGCCCGAAGAGGATGACGAAGTAACAAAAGGCGAAGATTTCGGCGCAATCGAAAGTGTAAAGGCCGCATCTGACCTTTTCTCACCCGTAAGCGGCACAGTAATTGAAGTAAACGAAGCTTTGGTTGAAAATCCCCGTCTGGTCAACGAAGACCCGATGAATAACTGGATTATCAAAGTAGAGATGAGCGACCCGTCGGAACTCGAATCTCTGCTCACTCCAGAGGCTTACGAAAAAGTTTGCGAAGCTGAAAAGCACTGATTGTAACCCCGGAAAAACAGATATGTCTGACCACAGATATTTTCCACACACACCTGAGGATGTCAGCGACATGCTGAAGGCGTGCGGCGCGGTGTCGCTTGATGATCTTTACAGCGACGTGCCTGAAGACCTGAGACTTCGCAATCCCTATGCCCTCCCGGCAGAGATGAGCGAAAAAGAACTGCGCGACTATTTCGATAAGCTTGGCGATAAAAACCGCCGAATGGTCTGCTTTGCCGGTGGCGGCTATTATGACCATTACACACCGGCTGTTGTCGACGCCATCCTGTCGCGTTCGGAATTTCTGACTGCCTATACCCCATACCAGCCTGAGATATCGCAAGGCACATTGCAATATATCTTTGAATATCAGTCAATGATGTGTGCTCTTACCGGCATGGAGATAAGCAACGCGTCGATGTATGACGGAGCTACAGCTACAGCCGAGGCCATGATAATGGCAGTCAACAGTGCGCGTAAAAAACGTCGCGTGTTGGTTTCTGCCACGCTCAATCCGGCAGTGGCTGAGGTGATTTCGACTTATGCGCGCTATCATAATGTAGCGGTCGAAGTTATTCCCGAACACGAAGGCGTAACCGACCGCGCCGAGTTCGAGGCAATGATGGGAGCAGGTGACATTGCCGGTGTCATCGTCGGCTACCCTAATTATTATGGTATAGTTGAGCCTTACGATGGCTGGGCAGATGTCTGCCACGCGTCAAAGGCGCTATTCATCATGAACTGCCAGGCGTCGACACTCGGAGTGCTCCGCGCGCCGGCTTCGCTCGGAGCTGATATAGTGTGCGGTGATGCGCAGTCGCTCGGCATGCCGCTTAACTATGGCGGTCCTTACCTGGGCTATATGTGTACGACCAAAGCCCTGATGCGTAAGCTGCCCGGCCGCATTGTCGGCGCAACAACTGACCGCAACGGCCAGCGAGTTTTCGTGCTTACGCTGCAAGCTCGCGAACAGCATATCCGCCGCGAAAAGGCAACTTCAAACATCTGCTCTAATCAGGGATTGATGGCTCTTCACACGGCTGTCTACCTTTCGCTTGTCGGAGCTAAGGGCCTCAAAGAAATCAACGACCTCGGATACGGCGGTCTGCGCTATCTCGCCGACGGCCTTACGGCAACCGGCCGCATGCACCTCAAATATCCCGAACGACCGTTTATCAACGAAGCTCTTTTCGTAGTAGACGATCCGCTGACCACTGACATGGTGCTCAAGGCTACGGCTGCCGAAGGGATACTGGCCGGTGTCAAGGTTGATGAGAATGAGATATTGGTCGCTGTCACTGAAATGCAGACTAAGGCTGACATGGACCGCTATGTTTCAATCATTAAAAACATTGAGCTATGAACCGACGACTATATGACAAACTGATATTCGAACATTCTCGTCCAGGACGCAGCGGCTACAGCCTGCCGCGTAACGACTTTGACCGTCATGTCGGTGAACTGCCTGAAAGTTGCCGCCGCCAAGAACCTCCGGCTCTCCCCGAGGTTGACGAACCAACCGTAGTGCGCCACTATACGAATTCAAGCACTAATAATTTCGGTGTCGACACGGGCTTCTATCCCCTCGGCTCTTGCACGATGAAATATAACCCCAAAATCAATGATGCACTCGCAGCATCGCGCTCGATAGCCGCGCTTCATCCGTTCCAACCGGCTGAAACTGTGCAAGGCGCGCTTGAAATATATTGGGAACTGCAAAGAGCGTTAAGCGAAATAGGCGGCATGGCGGAATTTACGCTTAACCCCTTTGCCGGCGCACACGGAGAGCTGACAGGTCTGTTGGTTATCAAAGCTTATCACCTCTCGCGTCAGGACGCAGGTCGCGACACGGTTCTCGTGCCTGATTCTGCTCATGGCACTAATCCGGCATCGGCAGCTGTAGCAGGATTTAAGGTTGTGGAGGTCAAGAGCCTCGCCGACGGCACCGTCGACGTCGATGACCTTCGCTCTAAGCTCAATGATTCTGTAGCTGCCATGATGATGACCAATCCCAACACGGTCGGCATGTTTGAGAAAAATATTCCGGCTATCGCTAAGCTCGTTCATGAGGCAGGCGGTCTGATGTACTACGACGGAGCAAACCTTAACCCAATGCTTGGCATCGCCCGACCCGGCGACATGGGTTTTGACGTAATGCACATTAACCTGCACAAGACATTCTCTACGCCTCACGGCGGCGGTGGCCCCGGCGCAGGGCCTGTTGGCGTGCGCAAAGGACTTGAACCTTTCCTACCCAATCCGCGCGTAGTAAAGAAAGATGATGGAACGTTTGACGTAGCGTTTGACAACACTTCGCTTGGACGCATCTCAGGTTGGCTCGGCAACTTCACGATTTATATCCGTGCGTTGGCTTATATACTCAGCCTCGGCAGCGAGAACTTAGCGAAAGTCGGACCGCTTGCAACGCTTAATGCCAACTATGTGCTCAACCGACTTAAAGACTTGTATCTGTTGCCTATACCCGGTCCGTGCAAGCATGAATTTGTGTTCGATGGCCTTAAAGACAAGTCAACAGGGGTAAGCACTCTCAATGTTGCCAAGCGTCTGCTCGACTTCGGTTTCCACGCTCCGACAATCTATTTCCCCCTACTCTTCCATGAGTCGCTGATGATTGAGCCGACCGAAACTGAAAGCCGTGAGACCCTCGACAGCTTTATCGAAGCTATGCGGCGCATAGCCGAGGAGGCTGCCAAGACTCCCGACGTTGTGAAAGAGGCTCCCCACGATACTCCTGTGTCACACCCCGATGACACCGAGGCTGCCCTTCACCCCATAACTTCATGGCAAGACTTATGCGCAGCGCAGAAATAATTATCATAGGCGGAGGTCCCGGCGGCTACGAAGTGGCCGCCGAGCTCGCTGCCAATGGTCACAAAGTGATATTAATCGAACGTGACCGTCTTGGCGGCACATGCCTTAACCGGGGATGCATACCGACCAAGTGTCTGTGTGCATCGGCCTCGGCGGCAATGACAGTGGCTTCAGCTGCTGATTTCGGGGTTGATGTTAGTTCATTTTCGGTTGACTATGGCAAAGCGGTTGAACGCGCCAATGGAGTAATCAATCAGTTGCGTGATGGTATCGACGCGATGCTGCGCGATGTTGAGGTTATCAAGGGCGAAGCTTCATTAAAGCCAGATAAAATCGTGGTTGTAAACGGTGAGGAAATTTCGGCTGAACGCATAATCATCGCAACCGGCTCACGTCCGGCGGTCCTCGACATACCGGGTGCAAAATTTGCGGTGACGAGTGATGAATTCTTGTCATTGACAGAGATTCCACAACGAGTCGCAATCATTGGTGGCGGTGTTATAGGTCTCGAATTTGCATCTATTCTTGCCGCATTTGGTCGCGAAGTGACTGTGATTGAATTTTGCAAAGAGGTGTTGCCTCCATTCGATACTGAAATCGCCAAACGTCTGCGCACAGCCCTTACACGTCGAGGCATTAAATTTATGACTTCGACAAAGGTCATCGCAATCGAAAAAGGCCTGAGGATTATCTATGAAGGCAAGCGCGGTAAAGATTCGCTCGAGTGTGACCTTGCAGTTATGGCGGTCGGACGCCGACCTGTGCTGCCTGATGGCATCAAAGAAGCTGGTATCGAACTGACTGAGCGCGGTTTTATCAAGGTTGACGAACTGATGGAAACGTCAGTTAGAGGCATATATGCAGTTGGCGATGTCAACGGTCTGTGTATGCTTGCTCATGCTGCTTCGGCGCAGGCTCGCCGAGCAATCGGTAGCGACGTAAATCTCGACGTGATACCATCGGCAGTGTTTACTCAGCCAGAAGCGGCGATGGTCGGCATGACTGAGGAGCAAGCCAAGGCTAAGGATTATGAGCTGATGATTGGTAAAGCTTCATTTGCAGCAAACGGCAAAGCGCTCGCTATGGGCGAAGGCGAAGGCTCGGTCAAAATTATTTTTGCGCGCGATAGCGGATTTATTCTTGGATGTCACATCATCGGGCCTCACGCGGCAGACCTCATAGCCGAAGTTGCCGCCCTGATGTTCGGCATGACCACCCGGGAGGAACTCGCTGACGAACTCGTGCACGGCCACCCGACTCTCTCTGAAGTAATCCAAGCAGCAGCGCGTAATGCAAAATAATTCACCGTTATGCTAAAGGTCGCGATTTTAATCTCTGTAATCGTATTTCTGGTTTTGATAGGATTGTCTGCTTGCAAAATTCATAAACATAATACAGGACAAAAAGAGTATCAGGTGACATTACCGGGCGAAATGCGTTTTTCAACAGCTACATTTGAAATAGATGGTATGCCACATGTTGGCGTTTTCAATACGGCGATTCTTGAACTTGAACCTAAAGAAGTGTTCAGATGGTTTTTGTCAATGCAAGTAAAGTTTGACGAGACTGTAGGCGATGATATGCCGACTAACCCAGATGTTGTAAGGATGCAAGATTTCTCAGACTTGCTGACTGATAAACTGGCCGGCAATCCGTCGCATCCTAATGCCCTATTTCTCGGCAGGGTAACCGGTATGGGGGAGACGATGATGATGTGGTATGTCAATAATCCTGAAATTGCACATAACTATTTGCAGGGAGTAATAGAGTCTGAGGAATATCCGTTTCATTTTAAATATGAGATGGTGGCAGACCCAAAATGGGAAAATGCGCAATACTGGCTAAAACCTCTACTCAAAAAATAATAACTCGTTTCAGCTATTTATAAAAGGAAGAGTGTGAGTCGGACAGGACTCGCACTCTTTTGATTTATTATGAGATTAGAATGTGGCGTGTAGGGCTATGCGTATGCCGCTGCGGTCTATGTTGTAGCCAGGGTGACGATAAGATAAGCGCCAAACATAGTCGACCCGAATACAACGGAAGATGTTATCAATGCCTACAGATGCTTCCATATATGGCCCGGCAGTCATGCGCGAAATGGTCGAAAGAGGAGGAAAAGCTAATAACGACGGATTTAGGTCTGGCACATTTCGGTCGCTGAGACGCCCGTAGAAACCGCTGAAAGAAAACGCCTCTCTGAGCTTCGCTTTTTTCAAGCCAGGAATCATATTAAAGAGCAAGCCATTGGGACTATATGTAAGAAACCACGACACCTGAGAGTCGTTGATAAACTCCATAGGGTTAAGCAATGCGAAACTCTCGGGTTGAATCGTGTAACTGAGGTTAGCATTAGGCATAATCAAATCAAGGAAACATGAGCGACTCCAGACCTTGGCTGCCTCGACCATAGCATCGAGATAACCGAATGCTGAAAACCAAATGCGCTTCTGAGCGCTGAACTCAGTCTTATTAATCGGAAATTTTGAAAAGGCCTGAGGTGCGAATGTATGGGACAGCACAAATATCGGAGCATCGAGATTGACAGGGCTTCGTGATGAACGCGATTGATAGAACTTCTCTCCAGGAGCGTAGCGCAAGGTAAGCTTGACTGAATTTTCGGTAAAATGGCGCATTGAATTGCCATACCCATCAATAAATGGAATCCATTGCGTTGCCTCGCGCCGATCATTTTGCAGGGTCGCAGTAACTGAAAAATTATTATGAAGTTCGAGCGTATATGTAAGGTCGGAAACGCGATGATAAATCACATTTCGATCGGTCATGCGTTTGAGTGAAAGAAACACATTGTCGGGGTTGGTAAATAGATAGTGCTGACCGACATAGTCGATGTCGTAGAGTTGCGAAAGACGTAAAGAATGAACCGGGAACTCACGCGAATGATGTTTCTTATCGTGGAATGAGTATTCGACTTCGCCTTTGTATTTCCATTTGTGGTCACGCAGTCCATAGGCAACGAAACCGCGAGCAAACCAACGGGGACTTAGCGCTGCTGTGGTCATACCTCCGACGCGGAAGCGTGTGCCTTCGATTGCATTAAAACTAACGGTTGTGTTTATGGGGCCGAAGTCAAATTTTTCACCAAGGGGTATATATCCC
>CAMWQZ010000029.1 GCA_947176515.1 uncultured Bacteroidales bacterium
TGGCCGAGTTGTTGCAGTTGCCGGCCTCAACCTTGCGTTTTTGGGAAACACAATATACAATACTGAAGCCCAAGCGCAATGATGGCGGCACGCGCTTTTACACGCCGTCAGACATCGAGACCCTCAAAATGATAAAATATCTTGTCAAGGACAAGGGCTTGAAAATCGAAGCAGCTCAGGAAGCCGTGCGCCGTAATCATTCAGGGGTAAGTCGCCGGAGCCGGGCAGTCGACACTCTTAAAGACGTCCGCAACCAGCTTCAAGGCTTGCTCGACGCTCTAAACAAACTACGCTGATTGTTAATCGCAAATTTCTTCATTTTAAAATTTGCCATATATAATATTGCCTCATTTATGCATCGAATAGTAAAGATATTACCGGCAGTGGTTTTACTCGCCGCGTCAACCGCAGGATTTGCCCGTACGAAGGCTGATAGAAATCATATATCTCCAAAAGACATAGGCTATAGCACTATCAACAGAGCTACGGCCGAAGCGCATATCGGCTTTCTCGCGTCAGACGAACTCGAGGGTCGCGAAGCAGGCTATAAAAGCGGTCGCATCGCCGGACTATATGTCGAGTCCCAACTGAAGGCTCTCGGGCTTGAACCGTGGAACGATTCAACTTTCGCCCAACCCTTTGATGCCTATCGAATTGAGCGACAAAAACGAGGCCGCTATACAGTTCATCCCGATTCAATCTCACGACTTCAGGGACAGGTGCATCAGAAACTGTCACTTAAAAATGTAATGGGGAAAATCGAAGGTAAAAATCCCGATGAAATCGTCATTATCGGAGCGCATTACGACCATCTGGGCGTAGATCCGCTGCTCGACGGTGATAAGATTTATAACGGGGCGGACGACAATGCGTCAGGCGTGGCGGCAGTACTCCAGATAGCGAGGGCATTTATGGCCTCGGGGGTGAAGCCAGAGCGGACAGTGATATTTGCATTGTGGGACGGCGAAGAGAAGGGGTTGCTGGGATCAGAACATTTCATGCTCACCTTTCCTCAGCCTGAGAAAATCAAAGGCTATCTCAATTTCGACATGATTGGGCGCAATAACCGCGAGGATGTGCCCGAGCATGTGGTATATTTCTACACGCAGGCTCATCCGGCGTTTGAGGAATGGCTGCGCAACGATATCGCCGAACGTAATCTTAATCTCAAGCCTGATTATCGTGCCTGGGACCGCCCCATAGGCGGAGGCGATAATGGCTCTTTTGCTAAACGCGATATCCCCATCATATGGTATCACACTGATGCCCACCCCGATTATCATCTTCCGTCAGACCACACTGAGCGTATCAATTGGGACAAGACTGTGGACATCACAAGGGCAGCCTATCTCAATCTATGGAATCTCGCCAACGAGGCCAAGTATTGACTCTGTCGAATTAGTGCACCAAAAAAATGAGGCTGGCTCCAATATTGGAGTCAGCCTTCAATTTTTGTCTTAAATCAGCAAAAGATATTACTTGCTACCGAGCGAATCTGAAACGGTCAGACGTGCACGGCCTTTAGCGCGACGACGAGCGAGCACCTTGCGGCCATCAGGGGTAGACATTCTTTCACGGAAACCGTGCTTGTTAACTCTTTTGCGGTTAGAGGGTTGAAATGTTCTTTTCATTGCCTTATATTATTATCTTGTTTATTATTCCACAATTCGGAGTGCAAATTTAAGCATTATTTTTTAACCATGCAAAATTCAGCGTTTAAAAAGCCGCCATCCCACTCATTTTTCTTGTCAGTGAAACTGCAGCTATCAAAAAAAGTTTAGCTCTGACTAAACTTTTTAACTAAAAAATTTGTCAGCCAATAAAATTTGTACTACATTTGCATATCGATATGGCTGTGCAAATCAAGCGCACAAGAAACAAAGTTATGTCTGAATATAAAACCGAACCATACAAAGATGTAAACAATCCTCAATACACATTCCATAAACTATATGTTGATGGAGTATGTCATTTCGATGAATTTCTCACAGCCATCGAAAAGAATGCCGCCGACAAAAAGTTATTTAATTACATAATTCATTACATGGATGCATTGACTGACCAAAATCGTTTTCCCTCAACTAAATTTAATCACATTGAAGACGATAACAGATCCGACATCTTTGAATTCAAGAAAGACCGTTTGAGAGTGTATGTAATTAAACAAAAACCTAACTTTTTCATTATAATAGGTGGATATAAAGGTAAACAGAAAAAAGACATTAAAGTGTTGAAGTCTCTGATTATGGACTTCCCAAAAGCATATGAATTATGAGTCGTAAAGATTTTTTAAGCTCCCCAGAATACTGGATTGCAAAAGCACAAATAGATTTATATAATTGTGCTGAAAATTTTATGGAATCCAACAATCTAAATCGGACCCAACTTGCAAAACACCTTGGAGTGAGCAAAGGTTACATTTCTCAATTATTAAATGGAGATTATGACCATAAGCTATCAAAATTAGTAGAATTAGCAATAGCCTTTGGATATGTTCCCAAAATTGATTTTCAACCAATTGATAACGTATTGTCAGAAGATTATAATGAGTATAAGATTCTAGAATGGAAATCTGATATTGAATATACCCCTGCATATACCAAAGCGCCTAAACATTTTAGCTTTAGAGAGAAATATGAATCAATACCGACCGAATTAAAATCGAATGTAGCATGATCAGATTTAGAATGGTAAAAATTAATGTGGATCAATTTGCCATATTAGCGGACAAAGACAAAGCTCCTACAGAAGGATTATCCTACACCGTAAATCTCGGTTTTAGCGTTGCTCCAGACGTAAAAGGAATAGCTTGTGGATTTTCTGTTGAATTTGCACACAACAACAAAATAATACTCAAAATTAGCATAAGTTGTGAATTTTCTGTCCATCCTGAAGATTGGAATACACATATAAAAGACAATACCCTTACTCTTTCTACAGAAGATCTCGGATTTTTTGCTAATCAAACGGTGGGAACAGCTCGTGGAATTATGTTCTGCAAAACAGAAGAGACAGATTTTCGCAATTTTATACTACCCCCTGTTGATCTGACAAAAATTATAGACGATGATTTGGTGATAAACCTTACCCAACATAACTAATATACACTCTTTAGCTTAAAAAAAGACTAATCCATCATTGAACATAGAACTGCACCCCAAAAGTTAGGCCCAAAACTTTTGGGGTGCATTATATGTTAATGTCACAACATTGAAGGAAGACATAATATTTATATCGTATACTTTCAGAAAATCCACTACAATCCCTTATATGGAAACTTTACATTCAAAAGATGAATCTAAATCTTTTTTCTTGCTTTTTACTCACGATATAAGATATATAGACGCACACAATGTTAAAAGTATGAAAATTTTGATGGCTAAAATTTCTCTTTATCCATATTTTTCATAAATTGCGGTATGTTTGAAGTCGTATCGTCATATTTCAACATGCCGTGGGTCTATTATACATTCTTATGTATATACTTTGCAACCACGATAACAATCATCGGGGTGATTCTTTCTGAAAATCGAAACCCGTTGAAATCTCTGGCATGGGTAACTGTCTTGTTCCTTCTTCCAATCTTTGGCATTATACTCTATCTGTTCTTTGGCCGCAGCATTAAAAATAAGCGCATGATTTCGCGTCGAAACCGACGCAAGCTGCGCAAATATGAGCATTCGCCCAACGTTGACAAACGCTCCTTGTCTCTTACCGAAGAATCAATGCAGATGATTAATCTTGCCGGGACTCTTGCTGCCTCACCGTTCTATCCCGATAACTCAGTAGAAATCTTCACAGACGGCGCATCAAAGTTTGAAGCTCTTAAACGAGACCTGCGAAACGCACGTCACTCAATAAATCTACAATATTATATATTCGAAGACGATGCCATAGGACGCGAGATTTGCGACATACTCATAGAGCGCCACAATGCCGGAGTTGAAGTAAGAGTCATTTATGATCATGTCGGCTCTTTCAATGTGAAGTCAAGTTTCTTTAAAAAGATGAAACGTGCCGGCATTAATGCTTATCCCTTCCTTAAAGTATCGTTCCCTCAGTTCGGAACACGCATTAACTGGCGAAATCACCGCAAAATATGTGTTATAGATGGCTCCATCGGATATATAGGCGGTATGAATATAGCCGACCGTTATATTGATGGCGGCAAAAATTTTGATTGCTGGCGCGACACTCATTTACGTCTGACGGGCCCGGCAGTGCGCGCACTCAGATACTCTTTTGCCATAGACTGGAACTTCATGGGGCAACCTCTGCTCGAAAACGACACCGACCATGTTTACACGCCCGAGGTTGATGCGCCGCGAGCCGGAATCCAATTGCTTACGTCGGGACCCACTTCGCAGTGGAGCAACATAGCATTTATGTTTCATAAAGCGATAGCCGGCGCCAAAAAACGTGTCTATATTCAGACTCCCTACTTTCTGCCAACCGAGGGTTTGTTAAAAGCACTTCAAGTCGCGGCTCTCGCCCATGTTGACGTCAGAGTGATGATGCCACGCCGCAGCGACTCAAAAATGCTGACTTACGCCTCATCTTCATATATTGCAGAATCACTCCAAGCCGGAATCAAGATTTATTTCTATGAAGCCGGGATGTTGCATGCAAAAACAATGATTATTGACGACGAGTTTTCATCGGTAGGATCGACCAATTTCGATTTCCGCAGTTTTGAATGTAATTTCGAATCAAATGTCTTTATATACTCTACCGAGGTAAACGAACGGCTTTACGACATTTTCAAGAAAGATCTTGAAAGGTCGACACGCGTAACGCCATTCGAATGGCGCAAACGTCCGTACAAACAAAAAATCGCAGAATCGATTGTCCGTTTACTTAGCCCAATACTATGACATAAGTTTTTTTTCAAAAAAAATTACGTCATAAAAACGTCTCATATCCAACACTAAACACTCTCAGAATCCTTTTCACGACAAGTTTCTTGCAAATTTTTTCTCAAAAAGATTTTGCAGATTCAAATAAAAGCCCTAACTTTGCATCGCAAAAGCAAAAAACGAACATTGAAAATGCGAAAATAGCTCAGTTGGTAGAGCACAACCTTGCCAAGGTTGGGGTCGCGGGTTCGAGTCCCGTTTTTCGCTCTAATGTAAAAGAGAACATTAAAATATCATTGTTTTTCAAGAGTTTTGAGTACAACTCGCGAAAATAGCTCAGTTGGTAGAGCACAACCTTGCCAAGGTTGGGGTCGCGGGTTCGAGTCCCGTTTTTCGCTCAACGAATATCATCTTTCACAAGAAACGATATTTTGTCCGGGTGGTGGAATTGGTAGACACGCTACTTTGAGGGGGTAGTGGCCGTTCGGCTGTGTGAGTTCGAATCTCATCTCGGACACTTAGAAAATCCGCAAGTGATTAATTATCCTTGCGGATTTTCGTTTTTCTACATATTTGCCAATATCAAAACGCCAAAGAATTATTAACTTTGCCCTATGATTGAATCACTATATAAAGCAGACGACAGCCGTTATGATAACGGCATGAAATATCGCCGATGCGGCAGAAGCGGCATACTCCTGCCTGAAATATCTCTCGGCATGTGGCACAATTTTGGAGAAGTTGACCCATTATCAAGGAGTAAAGAAATTATGCGATATGCTTTTGACCACGGCATTACAGCATTTGACCTCGCTAATAACTACGGTCCTTCGTATGGAACTGCCGAAGAAACCTTCGGCTACGTGTTCAACAAATCTTTTCGGCCTTACCGCGATGAAATGTTTATAGCGTCCAAAGCCGGTTATGATATGTATCCTGGACCTTACGGCAACTGGGGCTCTCGTAAATATCTGATGGCTTCGCTAAACCAAAGCCTAAAGCGTATGGGTCTCGAGTATGTTGACGTGTTTTACAGCCACCGCTATGACCCCGAAACGCCACTCGAAGAAACGCTCCAGGCTCTTGTTGATATTGTGCGCCAAGGAAAAGCCATCTATGCAGGCATTTCGCGTTGGCCTCTCGAAGCCACAAAGTTTGCACTCAGCTACCTTAAGGAGCGCGATGTGCCATGCCTGTTATATCAGGGGCGCCTAAATATGATTGACCGAGAAGTAATCGAAAGCGGTGTACTTGATGAGGTTGACAAGAATGGCTGTGGCTTCGTATCATTCTCCCCTCTTGCACAAGGCATATTAACAAACCGCTACCTCGATGGCATACCCGAAGGGTCACGCGCATCACTCGGGCGTTCGCTCAATCCGTCGCTACTAACCCCTACCCTTATTGATAAACTAAAGCATCTTAATGACATCGCATCAGACCGCGGCCAGACTCTTGCTGAGATGGCATTGTCCTGGGTGCTGAATGACCGTCGTGTTACCTCTGTAATAGTCGGATGCAGCTCCGTCAATCAGCTTGCCGACTCAATACGTTCGGTCAAGTGCACAGATTTTACCGAAACTGAACTAAAAACCATTGATTCTATCTTGAAGTAATAATATCACATGGATCAGGAATACACTTCACAAGTTCTTGAAACAGCTGTCACTGAATTGTCGCGCCTGCCGGGGATAGGACGGAAGACAGCCCTCCGGCTCGCATTGCATCTGCTCCGGCGCGAAGAGCGAGATGTAACCGCACTCGGAGAAGCTCTAATCAGACTTCGCCGCGACATATGCTACTGCCGCCATTGCCACAATATCAGCGAAAGCGATACTTGTGCAATCTGCGCGTCGCCTATGCGCGACCATCGCACAGTTTGCGTGGTCGAAAATGTCAAAGATGTTATGAGCATAGAAAATACAGGCCAATACCACGGTGTCTACCATGTGCTTGGAGGACTAATCTCACCAATCGACGGCATCGGGCCTGACAGTCTCGAAATCGCATCTCTTGTCGACCGCGTTTCTGCCGGAGACATAGATGAAGTAATTTTAGCACTGAGCTCGACCATGGAAGGCGACACGACGAACTTCTATATATTCCGTCGACTGGCAAACTTTGATATAAAACTTACCCAACTCGCGCGTGGCATGTCAATCGGCAATGAAATCGAGTACACTGACGAAGTCACTCTCGGGCGTTCACTACTCAATCGTGTGCCCTTCTCTGACTCATTTAAAACGAACTAATTATCAAAACTTACTTATGACATCACTAAAAGGAAAACTTATCAGTCTGCGCGGTCCCGAACCAGCCGACCTCGATAACCTCTATCTATGGGAGAACGACACTTCCCTCTGGCCATTCGGCTCAACACGCGCCCCACTTTCTCGGCACCAAATATGGCAATATATCGACAGCTATGACGGGGATATATTTACCCAGAAGCAACTGCGCATGATGATTGTCGAAAACGAATCAAATAAAGCTGTGGGATCAATCGACATCTACGATTTTGACTCTCGCGACGGACACGCCCTGTTAGGAATATTCATCGCCTCTGAGTTTCGAGGCAAAGGCTATGCATCTGAAGCCTTAAAACTAATAAACGAATACTCCCGGCTCACATTAGGGCTCCATCAACTCGCAGCACTCGTCAGCGTTGACAATGCGCCATCAATCGCTCTATTCAAAGGCTGCGGCTTCAAATCAAAAGGCTGCCTGAAATCCTGGATTAAACAAGGCCGGCAGTACACTGACGTTCTTATCTTCCAGCGCTTATTTGAATAAATCCACCACACAATCTTTTTAAGGATTCATCAAATACTATAAACAAAGCGAAGCCACTCTGTTTTTACGGAGTGGCCTCGCTTTATTGTCGGGCTACGTGAGCCTCAACGTTTAGAATGTCTTATGTCAGTAATATCTTTCTAATTAGTAGTTCCACTGGCAAGCAATCATGTGGAGGTTCGGGCAAGCAACTGTACGAAGGTCGGTAATCATGTTGAAGCGGCAGTTCACATAAGTAAGAGCCTGGTCGAATGATACGTCGAGCATTGTAAGTTCGTTGTTGTTGCAGAGCAGACGCTGGAGGAATGTCTGGTTGCTGAGGCTAAGAGTGGTGAGGTCATTGTAAGAGCAATCTACGAACTGAAGCTGAGGACAGTTAGAAACTGTGAACGATGTGAGGTCGTTGTAAGAGCAAACAATGTCGAGAAGTGCGTTGCAATCGCGTACCGCAAGACCCTTCATGTTGTTGTCTGAGCAAACGAATGTTGAGAGTGAAGGCAGACCCGATACGATAAGGTTAGTGATTGCGTTATCGTCGATATTGAGGTTCTGAAGGCTCTCTACACCTGCAAGGTTAAGTGAGGTAAGCTTATTATAACCGCAATATAGGTTCTTAAGTGACTTGCAATCCATAACGTTAAGTGTAACGAGGGCGTTAGACTGGCAGTTAACTGTTTTAAGAGTCGGAGCGAATGAGAGATCAAGTGCTTCGAGGTGGTTAGATGCCACGTTTAGATTTTCAAGTGCTGTAACTCCTGAGAGTTCGAAATCGGTAATACGGTTATTATTAGCTGAAACCTTCACTACCTGGCTGCAACCGGTGAGATCTGCTGTTGTAATTTTGTTTCTTGAGAAATTGAGTTCAGTGA
>CAMWQZ010000030.1 GCA_947176515.1 uncultured Bacteroidales bacterium
TTCGCCGACGGGCTTGAGCTTAGTGATAGCTTCAGTCGGAGTGCAGAATTCGATACCACGCTCCTTAGCGAAACGAGGAAGCGCTTCAAGGAACTGGAATATGCCAGAGTTAGCTGGCTGCAAGCCGCCAAATGTCTCAAGGCTCATTGAGAGGTTGAAAATCTGCTCTTCTTGCGGTGTTGAAGCAATCCAGTCTATGTACTTATCAGCTGTAAGAGGATAAGCATCCCAAGATGTATCGCTGAAACGGAACGAAATATCATCGCTCAGCTTAGAGTTCTTAAGCAACATCTTAAGCTTGGGAGCTGAAGCTGCAGAGTATACATAGTTAGGAGATTTCCAACCGAGAATATGCTTAGCACCCTCAGTGAGGACGCCCTTGAATCCCATTGCGAGAATCTGGGGAGCGAGGTCGTCGCAGTATATGAGCTCTGAGTTGCGTAGCACCTTGGGTTTCACGCCAAAAAGAGAGTGGAGTTTCTCACATTCAACCTTAACCTGCTCTGCAAATTCTTCGGGATCAATCAATGATGCGAGCGAATGAGCGTAAGGTTCGGCAACAAACTCTACGCAACCTGTGTCAGCAAGGCGTTTAAGAAGGTCGATAAACTCCGGTACGTATTGCTCAATCTGCTCAATGGCAACGCCAGTGATGGCGATAGAGCATTTAAACGCTCCCTTAGTATCGTTAATCATCTTCAACAAAGTCTGTGCAGCAGGAATATAGCTGCGCTCAGCTATGCGAGTGATGATATCATCGTTGAGGAAGTCATCATAATAATAGTGGTCATTGCCGATGTCAAAGAAACGATAGCGTTTTAGACGAAACGGCTGATGAATCTCGAAATTGAAACAAATTGCTTTCATATCTCTTGTGGTGTGATTTAACGGTTGAGTACTTTATTATATATATCAATTACTTTCTTGCCTGCCTTATCCCATGTGATTTGCGCAACTTCTGCGAGGCCGTCTTCGCGCAACTGCTGGTACATTGCCGGATAAGTAATAATCGAGTGGATTGCGTCTGCCATTGCGTCGATATCCCAATAGTCTGTTTTTATAACATTATCAAGAATCTCAGCACAACCAGACTGCTTAGAAATAATCGAGGGCACTCCCATCTGCATTGCCTCAAGCGGTGAGATACCGAAAGGCTCTGAAACCGAAGGCATGATGTAAACATCGCTGGCTTTCAGCATTTCATAGACCTGTTTGCCTTTCTGGAAACCGGGGAAGTGGAATCGGTCTGCGATGCCTCGCTCGGCAGCGAGTGTTATCATCTTATCCATCATATCACCTGAGCCTGCCATTACGAAGCGCACATTATGGTCATTCTTTAAAACCTTAGCAGCGGCCTCGACAAAATACTCCGGACCTTTCTGCATTGTGATACGGCCGAGGAAAGTAACAACTTTCTCTTTAGGCTTGTTAACCTCAACATCAAGAAGTTCCTGACTAAGGGGCACAACAGCATTGTGGACAGTCGTCACCTTTGCAGGATCAATGCCATAACGCTCAATGACAGTCTGACGAGTAAGGTTACTTACCGTTATAATGTGGTCAGCATGAATCATGCCGTCGCGCTCGATATTAAATACCGTAGGATTGACATTGCCGCGAGAGCGGTCATAGTCAGTGGCATGAACGTGAATAACCAGAGGTTTGCCTGTCACCTGCTTGGCGTGAATACCAGCCGGGTATGTCAACCAGTCGTGACTGTGGATAATATCACATTCGATTGTACGCGCAATCACGCCTGCAGTAATCGAATAGTTATTGATTTCTTCAAGAAGATTATCAGGATAGCGACCAGAAAACTCAATACAACCGAGGTCATTGGTTTTCATGTAGTTAAAATCAGCATAGATATGATCGCGCAGACGGAAATAGAGGTCTGGCGACATAACCTTGCCTATGCGAGATTCAACGTATTCGCGAGTAACGTCGCGCCATGCCACTGGAACCTGAGAGGCACCGATGATATGAGCAAATTCGCGGTCTTCATCGCCATAGGGCTTAGGGATGACAAATGTAATGTCCATATTGCCACACTCCCACATGCCTTTGGTTAGACCGTAGCTGGCAGTGCCGAGACCGCCGAGGATATGAGGTGGAAATTCCCACCCGAACATTAATGCTTTCATTGACTTAATCTGTAGCTTAAGCGGATAGACACTGTTGATTAATTATCGGGGTTAAGGCGTTTGAGGGTGCGCAAAGTGCGGAGCACTTCAGCCACGTTTGTAGCGTGGGAAATTGCACCTCGGCCCGAGAATGGAGGGTTGCCGTCGTAAAGCTGTGACAATGAGCCGATGCAACCGTTAGGCATCTCGTCTTCAAAGCCAATCAGCATGCGGTCGATGTAGCTTACGCCGCTCATGCCGAACACTCTCAGATAAGCGTCAGCATAGAAGCCCATAAGCCAAGGACGAGCCGGACCCTGATGGAGCGCAAGCTCGCGCTCTTCGGGCGAACCGAGATAAGCCGGACGGTAACCATAGCTCTTAGGCGACAATGACCTCAAGCCCTTAGGAGTAAGTAACTCGCGAGTCACAACGTCAAGCACACTCTTACGCTGGCGGCGGTCAAGCGGCGAATAGTCAAGACCGATAGCGACAGCCATATTCGGGCGAACCGATGGATCGGCGTATGCACCGTCGACGTAATCATAAAGATAACCACCATCGTTAAGGAACATATCGACAAACGGCTGCTTCATCTTCTCTGCAGCCTCGCGCCAGCGTTGAGCGGTAGCGTCGAGTTCCTGTTGACCCTCAGCGAGAGCTGCGCCAAACATAAGCGCGTTATACCATAGCGCGTTAAATTCGACGAGGTAACCGCTGCGTGGTATTACAGGACGGCCGTTGAGAGTCGAATTCATCCAAGATACAGGCGTTGAAGTGCCAATTGTGCGGACAAGTCCGTTAGCCTCGTCAACCTGCAGGTTAGGATGACGATTGTCGAGAACGTAGTTCAATATGCTTTCAACGAGTTCGAAATAACGTTTGCGAGCCTCTTCTGTGCCGACGTTCTTGGCATACTGCTGCAACGTCCATATTGCCCAAAGAGGAATATCTGGCAAGTCAATGCCCTGGATGCGTTCTGAGAGCTGGCCGCTTGCCATAAACTCGAGCAACGCGCGTGAAGCTGTGTCGACAATCTTTTCAAAGTCGGCGCGATGGTCAATAGCAAGAGTCAAGCCAGGAGCCGCCATAAAGGTGTTGCGAGCAAGGACTACACCCCAAGGATAACCTGAAATGACATACATGTTATCGCCGTCTTTGAGATAGAATTGCTTAGCGGCATTTTTCAAACAGTTATAGAAACTTGTGCGAGGAGTGCGCGATGCGATTTCAGCTTCATACATCTTGGCAAGCGAACGCGGCTTCACCTCAGAAATGCCGGCAGAGAAAATCACTGATTCTCCCTTTTTGATTGGAATTTCGAAGTAGCCGGGCACCCAAAGGTCCTCAGTGTAGGGCACACCACGCTCAAGGTCCTTGACATACTCTATACCGTTATACCAGTTCGGCTCATCAACCCAAGTCGGCTTACGGCTGAACTGCATGTAAAGAGTCGGGAAACCATCGTAAAGACAGCTTGCCATACCGTTTTCTACAGGCGTCAGCTCGCGATTGATAGCGTCGTTTGCCACGCAGAGGCTATTGCTTTCGCGGAAAGCAAGGAACGGCTTAAACCGCAGCGTAGTAGCCGAATGTGCCTCGACAAGCGTATAACGTATAAGGATACGGTTTTCGTGAGAGATAAAAATCTTTTCTTTAGTTAGTATCACGCCACCGACGCGATAAGTCGTGCGAGGCACACTTTCGCAGTCAAATTCGCGGATATACTTGTGTCCATTAGGACTTAACACCCCACCACGATAACGGTGGATGCCGAGATTGAACGGTGCGCCGTGCTGAATCACCGTTTCATCAAGCTGCGATAGCAACACATGAGCCTTGTTGCCCATTTCGGGGATGGGTATCACAAGCAGGCCATGTTGTTTGCGCGTATTACACCCTACGAGCGTGGTGCAGTGATAAGCGCCGGCCTGATTGGTTCGCAACATCTCTTTCGGCAACGATTGGTCGAGGTTGATCAGCAAATTTTTATCAAACTTCAAATAACTCATTTCAATCGGAGTTTATTATGTTTTAGGTTTAAGGGTCTCGATAGGAGGCCGCTGATTTGTTAGTTCTTGTCTCTTTAAAACGTCATCAGAAAGGCTTGTGGAAGCTTGTCAGATACGAATTTTGGTTTAATTTGCCGAAATTAACAAGATTTTTTCATCCCTCAAAATTTTTTCGCCTCAATAATCAAAAAACTGCTTTATAACATATTATTGACGACTTGCGTAGAGCAAAAACTCGATTTTTTAATGAAAGCTTATCTATCGGTTTGCCTTAGCAGTCGTTTTGAGACAAAAGCCCGGGCAGCCAGCATAGCGATACCCGTAACGACCCAACTAACAGGATAAATTATGAGCAACTGTCCGAACGTGCCTCCCTGTCCCTTTATTATCATAACCCAACCGAGCCGCAGCAAACATGTACCTAATATAGTGATTACAGTTGGCGTCATTGAGTATCCTTGACCGCGAAGTGATGCACCTGCCATCTCATAGGAGCAAGCGATAAACTGAAAGGTTGCGCCACAATGTATGCGAATTACCGCAAAGGCTATAACAGTTGGAACCGTTGTGAATATAGAAACCGCTTGAGTTGCAAAAATACACACAATCATATCAAAGCAAAAACTTGCCGCAAAACTCATCACAAGTCCGGCTTTTAACACTTTGCCGCAGCGAGCCAGATTACCGGCGCCATTGTTCTGCCCGGTAAATGCCACAACTGCCTGTGCAAATGCGCTGATAATGAAATAGCCATACATTTCAAAGTTGATTGCTGCTGCCGAACCAGCCATAGCATCGGCGCCAAACGAGTTGATGGCTGACTGGATGAAGACATTAGAAAACGAGAACACCATGCCTTGAATACCGGCCGGCAGACCGATACGCAATATTTTAGAAAGCTCACCTTTATATTTTAGCGACATTTGGCGAACGTTTACACAATATGGGTCGGGCTCCCTGCTTAACACAATAAAGATTATCGTCGCACTAACCCCATTAGCTATAACGGTAGCCCATGCCACTCCGTCAACGCCCATGCCACAGAGCAAGACAAAACAGAGATTGAGAGCGACATTAACCACACCTCCAGCCATTAAGGCGTAGAACGGACGCTTAGTATCGCCAAAACTTCGCAATATCGCCGCCCCAAAGTTGTAGACCATCATAAAGGGCATGCCGACCGAATATATGCGCAAATACGAAGTAGCTGCTTCAAGCACATCGTCAGGAGTGCCAAGCGCATGGAGAATTGGGGTAGCGACGCTCGAACCCACACATAGTAAAATTACTCCGCTAACCAAAGCCAATGCAACCGCAGTCGATATCGTCCTACGCACACCTTCGCTATTTGAGCGACCAATATAGTTAGCGATAACAACATTAGCGCCAACAGATATCCCTACAAATAGATTGACTATTAGATTTATGACTGGGCCATTGCTACCGACTGCCGCTAACGCTTTATGACCAACGAAGCGCCCAACGACAGCCACATCGACAGAGTTAAAAGATTGCTGCAATACGCCGCTGGCAATCAAAGGCAAAGCAAATATGAGCATGTTACGGTAAATATTACCGTTAAGCATATCGACTGAGGATGTTGATGAGCGCCGCATAGGATGGTTTTTGAAAACGTTGTGCAAAATTACTCAAAATGTCTCAGCATGGCAATGTAAAAAATATTTTTAGTAATTTTGAGCGCACAAACCATCACTACAATGAAAAAAACTATAGGATTAATCTTTATTATAGCTCTCGGTAGCTCAGTCATTAATGCCCAGGATCACAGTACAAATCCTGACAAGTATTTTTTGAATTACGGCGAGACGCCTAACAGCCTTCAAATTTTGCCGCCTCCGCCGTCTGAATCGTCAGCGCGTTTCGCTTACGACAAAGAGCAATATGAGTGGGGCAAGTCTCTCCGTAACACCGATCGTGGCGTAATGGCAATAAAAGATGCCGAACTGGGGGCTGACTGGGTTAACGAAGTGTTTGGCGAAGCCTTCGGATATAAGATTACACCTCAGACAGCGCCTGAACTTTGCCGCCTCATTGAGAATATGCGACAGGATGCTGGTGACCTTGCCACTCGCGATGCTAAGAATCACTATATGCGCACACGTCCATTCGTATATTGGAATGAACCGACTTCTACACCCGGACATGAAGGATTTCTACGTACCAACGGGTCATATCCGTCTGGCCACACGGCTACCGGCTGGGCAGTAGCTCTTATTCTCGCAGAAATCAATCCATCGAGAGCAACTGAAATCTTAAATCGCGGACTTGAATTCGGACAATCGCGTGTCATTGTCGGCGCGCACTATCAGAGTGATGTGGATATGGGCCGTATCGTCGCAGCCGGCGTAGTAGCAACCCTCCACTCAAACAAAAACTTCGCGAAACAGCTGAAGAAAGCAAAAAAGGAGTTCAAGCGTTTAGCTAAACGCCAGTCTCAGGCAACTGAATCCTGAACGTGGTGCCAACCCCTATGGTTGAATCTTTCACAAAGATTGAACCGCTATGATATTGCTCGATTATTCGTTTGGCCAAAGTCAGGCCTAAGCCCCATCCACGACTCTTTGTTGTAAAACCGGGATTAAACACGGTTTTAAAATTTTTCCGGGCTATACCTTTGCCGCTGTCGGTCACTTCGACCACGGCAACACCACCTTCAGCCATAGTAGCAACTGTGATATTGCCACTATCACCGATAGCGTCTACTGCATTTTTTATGAGGTTCTCCATCACCCACTCAAAGAGCGGAGCGCATGCGCTGACTGGCAAGCTCCCGTCACAAAGATTTACCGACAGCGAAATGCGCGGCGAAATACGGCTTGACATATAGGATGTAGCGTTTCTAACGATAGCGTTCAAATCGCAATCCTCCATCTTTGGTTTAGAGCCAATTTTTGAGAATCGAGAAGCAATCATGCTAAGACGGTTGACATCTTTATTCATCTCTGCCACGGTTTCACGGTCAACACCCATTTCTGGTAAAAGTTCCATCCACGCCATGAGTGAAGAAATCGGGGTACCGAGCTGATGGGCAGTTTCCTTCGATAAGCCGACCCACACTTTGTTTTGCTCAGCCTTCTTGGTCGTAAGCACGGCAAAGTAAACTACGACAATAAACGCCAACATCACCAGCAGCTGAACATAAGGATAATAGCTTAAACGCTTGAGCAGGGTCGAATCTTCGTAATAAAGATGTTGCATCGTCTGAGGCGCGATAACAATATGGATTACATTAGGGGTGGTTGATAATTCTGCAAGCTTGCTTTGAAGAAATTGCACATTTGTAGCCGACAAATCCCCTACTCCGCTTTCATCTACCGTCTCAGGCAAGTCAAGGTTACGATATTGAAGTATATTACCTTCATCATCTGTAAGCAAAACGGGTATCGTTGTATTTCTCTCGATAATCCCTAACAAAAAATCAAGGTCGACGGCGCTCGGTTCGTCTGCCGAGCCAAGATTAATAATCTGCTTGGTGGCGTCAGCCCAAATCTCCATGCGGTCGCGTTCCTGAGTAGACAAGTCGTTGACAAGACCATTGGAAATATATAAAAAGAGCGCCACCATGACAGCGGCTGTAATCAGTAGGACTGCCTTGCCATATCGCCTAAAATCATAAATACTTGCCATACTTCAGTAATCAGATTCCCATCAGGTCACGATAGATATCGAGCGCCGCCTTAATGTGCTCTTCATCCACTTCACAATCTATACTAACTTCGCCTATATTTGACAATAATGTAAAATTAATTTTATCAGGCGAGGAGTTTTTCTTATCGTGAGTCATCAATGCGAGCAAAGCTTGGTAATCGTCGCATGTTATAGCAAAAACGCCGTAAACGGACCGCACATATGATGCATAACGGTGGAGCAGGGATGAAGGAAAACCTTTCAACATTGTTGATAGCACCAATTCCACAACCAATCCCCAAGCTACGGCATAACCATGAGGTACCGGCGAATGACGCTCTGTCATTGCGAAGCTCTCAAATGCGTGCCCTATAGTGTGACCGAGATTTAACGCACGTCTTATACCATGTTCATGAGGGTCTTCAGTTACAATACGCTCCTTAACACCGACGCTCGTTTGGACGAGCGAAAGCAATTTATCCGAGTCATTTAAGCCACCTTCGATATTGAAATCAAGCAACGCGTCAAACTCTTTTCGACCCTCGATAAGCGCATGCTTTATCATCTCGGCGTAGCCCGATAGTAGTTCCTGGGTGGGGAGGGTCTTGAAAAAAATTGTTGAAATAACTACTGCATCTGCTTCTGCAAATACACCGACTTCATTTTTACAACCATTGAAG
>CAMWQZ010000031.1 GCA_947176515.1 uncultured Bacteroidales bacterium
CTGTATTGCCAATATGTTCTTCATACCGTTAGGCATGATGCAAGGAGGCGACGTCAGCATACAGTCATTCGTAATTGACAATCTTGTCCCAGCCACACTCGGTAATATCGTCGGAGGCGCCCTCTTTGTCGGTATGCCGCACGCTGCATTATATCTAAAGAAAAGATAGGCATCAGAAATTATATCCGACGGTAATGCTGACGGTGTTGCGACGCAGACGGTCTTTATGTCCGTCTCTGACAAATGTTGCCATCGCCGACATGCCGACGCCACCACTTATAGCTAAGTAATATTGCTTATTGTATGTAGCAGAAATTCCGAAACCCCATTGGGCGTCAAATCTGTGCCAACCATATTCAAACATACTCGGCGATGTGATTTCAATCGGGAAGTCATTGGCGGTCTCTAAATGCGCCTTTGTACTACAATTGATATTGAACCATGGTCCAGTGAAGCCAGCTAATTCGAAATTGTCAAACATTTCGAAACGATATCCGATATGCAGCGGCACCCTAATACCAAAATTTCTCACTGAGCCATCAAACAAAGCGTCTTTTGATTCAAACGGCTTAATACCCATTGTATTATAAAACACACCAACGCCAGGCTCGAAATAAGCGTTACTGCTAATCGGCAAGCTATAAATACCAGTCAACGTGAAACCAGAGCCATTATTAATGCCATCATTGGCTCCGGCCGGATGAGTTACGTCAAATGATAATCTCACACCAAAGTGGGGTGCAAACTGTGCAAACATAAATGAAGGAGCAAACGCAACAACGGCGGCAACAAGCAATTTCTTTATCATAATCATAGAAATAAAAATTGAAACATAGAAGTGATATACTTTCTAAACAATTCATCCCCAATTTTGCTTACTCTATAATAATGTTTATTTCAAAAAAGTTGATTAAATTTGCAACACTATGCTACAGTTTATTGCTCAGAATAACGACCGCTACTCGGTCGCAGAAACAGTCCAGATGGCTATTGAAGGTGGTTGTCGCTGGATTCAGCTCCATCTTCCCGGACTCACTGACGAGGATATCAAAGCCATGTCAGGTGATATTGTTGACATGTGCCGCGAGTCGGCTGCCTTCTTGACTATCGAAGATAGACCGGAACTCGCTAAGGAACTCGGGCTACACGGCGTGCATCTTACGAGCGACTCCAATCGCTCCGCCGCCAAAGTGCGTGAAGAGCTCGGACCGGAAGCCGTGATTGGAGTCGAAGTTGCAAGCGCTGCCGCTATCATGGCGCTTCGCAACGCTGATATCGACTATGTCACCTTGCCTCCCGAAATGCCAGTTGGCGAAATAGCTGACATTGTTAGCGTTGTGCGCGATGCAGATATCACCACACCAATTGTCGCAACCGGCGACATCACACCCGAAGACGCATTGATTTACCTGGCCGCCGGCGTATCAGGCATAGCCACCGGCAAACCAATAATCGATGCAAAAGACCCCGTCAAAGAAGTTGAGCTAACTCTCCAGAATCTAAGCGCTAATTAAGTAACTAATCTCACAAAATGTCAAAGGAACTCTCGAAAACCCTGTGGAAAATGCTGCTGCCTATTGCAATAGGTTTTGCAGTCATCATCTGGCTTTTTCATGGAGAGTTTAATCCTGAGGTATTTAATGGCTTCGAGTTTACATGGCGCATGGCTGTCGCCCTGATTGCGGCAGTAATATTTGTTATCGGCCGTGACTTCGGCCTGTCATGGCGCTTTCACATCATAGCCGGAGGCGATTTGTCTTGGTCACGAGCTGTTAAAGTTGACCTGATGTGCGCTTTCACATCGGCCATAACTCCATCAGTGGTCGGCGGAAGCGCATTAGCCATATTTTATCTTAACCGTGAAGGTATAAACGTCGGCAGAGCTACCACGCTGACCCTTACTACCCTCTTTCTCGACGAATTGTTTTTTGTAATCTTCTGCCCAATCCTCGTATTGCTTATCCCTAATGACGAACTTTTTGGAGCAGCCCAACCCCAGACATTTATTAGCGGCATACAGATAGTATTTTGGATTGTGTATGCTGGAATTGTAATCTGGACAGCAATACTTTTTGCCGGAATTATTGCCAAGCCTCAGGCCGTGGCAAACATGATGCACAAGCTATTTTCGCTTAAACCACTTCGTCGTTGGCAGGGAGCAATCGACCGCACGACCGGCAACATGATAGAAACATCGGGATTTGTTAAGACAGCTTCAAAAAAATGGTGGATAAAAGTTTTTGGTGCCACTGTCGTGTCATGGTTTTCGCGTTATCTCGTTGTCAACGCTCTTTTCTGGGGTTTCGTGCCGGCGGCTTCCGGATTACTCGTTTTCGGACGACAATTCGTAGTGTGGGTAGTCCTTATGGTGAGCCCTACCCCTGGAGGTAGCGGCATTAGCGAATGGCTGTTCACCAATTATTATGGAGACCTCATCGGCAATGTGAGTATAGCTCTCATCCTCGCCCTTCTTTGGCGTGTACTTAGCTATTACGTTTATCTAATAGCTGGATGTTGCCTGCTTCCGTCATATTTTTCTAAACGCAAAACTTCTGGCAAATGAAAAGACTGCTCCTCATATTTTTAGCGGTAATAGCTGCCGCCTCATTGCAACTGGCGACCGCAGAAAAAATCGTTGTATTAGCTCTCGAAGATGAAATAGATGCAAGGGCATGGCAGCACACCAAGCGAGCATGCGAAAAGGCTGTCAACGACAATGCCGACCTTTTTGTAATACGCATGAACACTTATGGCGGTGCACTCGATGCTGCTGACTCGATACGCACGGCATTGCTGCGACTTAAAGTGCCGACCGTCGCTTACGTTGACCATAACGCAGCTTCTGCAGGCGCCTTAATCGCCTTAGCATGCGACAGTGTATTCATGACCCCAGGCTCAAGCATCGGCGCCGCGACCGTGGTTGATGGGGAAGGCAAGCCGATGCCAGACAAATATCAGGCATATATGAGCGCTATAATGCGGAGTACTGCTGAGCACCACGGCAAGTGGGTTGCGCCCGGCGACACAGTGATGACATGGCGGCGCGACCCGGCCATTGCCGAAGCTATGGTAAACCCTGAAAAAGTCACCGCGTTTTCTTCGTCAGAGGCTTTTAAAGCAGGATATTCAAATGGCACTGTATCGTCATTTGACGAAATGCTTCGACAACTAAATATCTCTGAAAACCAGACCGAAGAATTTGAGCCAACACTCACCGACGACATCATAGGATTTCTTAGCAATGCAGGTGTGAGAGCATTGCTCGTGATGCTGATAATCGGTGGCATATATATGGAGATGCATACGCCGGGGCTCGGCGTGGCTGCTGCCGTCGCACTGATTGCAGCCTGTTTATATTTCCTCCCAATGCTAATCACCGGCACTCTCCCTGCTTGGATTGTAATCACGCTCGTTATAGGCGTAGTCCTGATAGCGTTCGAAGTGTTTGTAATTCCTGGCTTCGGTATCTGCGGAATTGCCGGCATCACCGCAGTGGTGGTGGCGCTATGCGCAGCTATAATTCCAGTTTCACCCGAACCGGATGGAAAAATGACACTGACAATATTTGTCAAACCGCTGGTTGTGGTTAGTGTCGGAATAGTAGCAGCAATCGGCCTCGTAGCCTGGCTGACTTCACGCCACGGGCCTAAATTCTTCCGGCGCCATTCCGAACTCATGCTGACACAAGACATTAAAAAAGGCTATATCGGCGTCGACATGGGACCGGCTAAACTTGTTGGCCTTAGAGCAACCGCCATGACTGATATGCGTCCGGCAGGAAAAATTCTGATTGACGGAAATGTATATGACGCAGTTTCAACCGGCATATTTATAGAGGCATCACAGCATGTCCGTGTCGTGCGCTACGAAAACGCACAACTATATGTAGAACCAACCCAGTTAACACCTCATTAATGAAATTCATAGGCATTATACCGGCTCGCTATGCTTCGAGTCGCTTTCCTGGCAAGCCCCTTGCCAAAATAGGAACTCTGACAATGATAGAACGCGTCTATCGTCAGGCTTCAAAAGAACTCGACGAAGTGGTCGTGGCTACCGACGACGCGCGGATATTCGACACAGTCACCGCCTTTGGCGGCAAAGCTGTCATGACATCTGAGTCACACCGCAGTGGCACAGACCGCTGCCGGGAAGCTTATGCCAACGTTGGTTCATCTGCTGACGTCATTATCAACATTCAGGGTGACGAGCCGTTTATAGCGCCTGAACAGATAGCCGCATTAAAAAGTTGTTTCAATGACCCGACAGTGAAAATAGCTACGCTTGCCCGACGATTTGACCCGGCTCGAGAATTTGAAGCTCTTTTTGACCCTAACACTCCAAAAGTTGTCCTCGACAACGAGTCAAACGCCATATATTTTTCACGTTCAATAATACCATACGTTCGAAATTATCCATGGCAAGAATGGCTTGAACATGCAGTTTTCCACACTCATGTCGGTTTATATGCCTACACTGCCGCCACCCTCGACGCCATAACCAAATTGCCGCAATCGTCCCTCGAACTCGCCGAGTCGCTCGAACAACTTCGCTGGGTGCAGAGTGGCTATAAAATTCGCGTCGCTATCACCGATCGCCCGACCATCGGTATTGATACACCCGAAGACCTCCAAGCTGCCGTTGAATATCTTAAAACTCTGGAAGTAAAAAATGCTTGATCGCACCATAGCTCCTAAAGTCAAACCATTCGGACTGCTGAACATACCCGACGAGAACACTATAACGCTCGCCAACGGACTGACGCTACACACTCTTTCAGGCGGTGATCAGGATGTAATGAGGCTTAACATAATAGCCGAAGGAGGGACATCCGAATGTAAAAATCAATGCGAAGCTTCGTTTGCTGCAGAACTCCTACGCGAAGGCAATTCCACACTTGACAGCGAACAAATTGCAGACATCGTGGACTATAATGGCGCATGGTTCAATTCATCGGCTTCAAGTCATTTTACTACATTACAAATCTCTGGATTGACTTCCAAACTCGACGTTCTTGCGCCGGTTATGATTGACTGCCTTGTCAACCCTACATTGCCGCAAAATGCTTTCGAAATCATTCGTAGCAAAGGTGTGGCACTCCAGCGACTGAATCTTAGCAAGGTAAGCTTCCTCGCCAATGCCGATAACCGCCGGCTGATTGCCGGAGCCAAGCATCCAGAGTCTCGCGTTCCATCGCCCGAAGAAATCGAAAATATCAAATTAGAATCACTTGTCGATTTCCACAAAAAGATTGTCAACGCCGCTCACATCCACGCTTACCTTTGCGGACGTTTTTCTCAAGATGACTTAAATCGCCTTTGCCGCCACCTTGAACTCATCCCTGCCTCAGACGCTCCATCGCCATTAAACATCGTTCAATATGAATCCCTGCCTCCATGCACTTCTGAAATTGACAAACCGGGGTCGTTGCAGAGCGCAGTAGTAATGTCGCTCCCGGCTGTACCGCGCAATCACCCTGACTATAATGCCCTTCGTATGACAGTGACCGCCTTAGGCGGCTATTTCGGTAGTCGCCTTATGATGAACATTCGTGAAGACAAAGGCTACACCTATGGCATATCGTCGGCATTACTGGGTGCTCGTGACGGCAGTTACATTACTATATCCGCTCAGTGCGATAACCGTTACACCCGTGCGCTGATTGAAGAAGTAAAACATGAGTTACTGCGCATGGTTAGCGAGCCTCTGTCTTCCGATGAACTCAGCCGTCTTAAATTTAATTTAGCGTCTGACCTCGCTTCTACTCTCGACTCCCCGATGACAATGATGGACTATTATGAGTTGCGTCGCACAGTTGGCATCCCCGATGATTATTTCGAAGCACGTCAGAAAACCCTTGCCGCTATATCCCCAGGGATAGTCTGCGAAATGGCTGCTCGATACCTGCGTCCTGAACTTCTACGCATCAGTATTGCCGGTGATTTATCATCAGTGCGATGAAAAGTCTTTCCCGTCAGATTAGCGCTATTGCTTTTCCTGCTATTATCTCAAACATCACCACACCATTACTGGCGATGATTGATGTCGCCATAGTCGGACACTTTGGCGCGGCTGCTTATATAGGAGCTATTGCAATTGGCTCGAGCATGTTTAATATGCTTTACTGGCTGTTCGGTTTCTTGCGCATGGGCTCGAGTGGTATTACTGCGCAAGCCTATGGTGCCAACGACCGTCGAGCAGCTGATGCCCACCTCTATCGTTCGCTGCTGATAGCCATTTCTGCAGGAGTAGTTATTCTTGTATGTTCGGTGCCAATCGCTTCTGTAATGTTGCCTTTTATGGATGCCGATGCAGAGACATCACCGCTCGCGAGGCAGTATTTTCTGATTGCAGTTTCTGGAGCACCGGCCACACTCGGCACTTTTGCCCTATCAGGATGGTTTCTCGGCATGCAAGACTCTCGCACTCCTATGTGGATGGCCATAACAACCAACATAATTAACATTGCAGCCAGTCTTACTCTCGTATTTGCATTTAGCATGCGCATTGAGGGCGTAGCCATCGGCTCTGCCATAGCTCAATGGTGCGGATTCATCTATGGATTGCTATATGCTGTTTTTCACTATCACCCTCGCCTCCCACGCCTGAAGCGACTTATGGATTTGACAGAAATCAAGCGTTTTTTCTCAGTCAACACCGACATATTCTTACGCACCGTCTGCCTGGTAGCAGTCACCCTCTGGTTTACACGCGCCGGCGCTTCGCAGGGCGTAGACATCCTGGCTGCTAACGCCCTGCTATTACAACTCTTTATGTTCTTCTCATATTTCATGGATGGCTTTGCATTTGCCGGCGAAGCACTTGCCGGCAAGTTCCATGGAGCCGGAGAGAGACAATCGCTAACCGACCTCATTAAGAGATTATCTAAAATCGGGGTCGCGCTCGCCATATCTTTCAGTCTCGTTTATATGCTTTTCGGGGATGATATACTTTCAATCCTGACCGATGATTCTGCTGTGCTAAACGTTTGCTCTCAATACCGATGGTGGGCCATAGCTATTCCTGTTGCAGGAACGATGGCATTCGTATGGGATGGTATTCTCATAGGTCTTACTCGTACACGGATAATGCTGCTGTCAATGATCATCTCTTCAGCATTGTTTTTTGGGTTATATTTTGTCACTCGCCCATTCTTAGCTAACCACGGTCTATGGCTATCATTCATCATTTACCTCGCCTCACGAGGGATGTTCGAACTAATTCTTTACAAGCACTCAGTTAAAAAATATTAATCTAAATTTTATCCATTGTCGTTAAAAGATTTTAAAGTAATTTAGCGGCACAATACCTACCTATTTCTAAATCAACTACCCAAAATCTAATCTCATTATTAATCACATTATTTAATTCATTTATGAAGAAACAATTACTCACTCTGGCAGCTGCTTTCGCGCTCGTTCCTTCGTTCAGCGCAATTGCTCAAGCTGAAATCGAACAGGTTTGGCTCTATCAGGATAAGTGGCTAAACGACGGATGGGACGGAACCGCTCCTAACTGGGCTTCTGAAGACGCAATCAAATCAAAACCATGCTGCCGTTTTGCAACTGGTAAAGACGGTCGTATGTACACTCTTAACATGATGACCATGTCTATCGCCGAAATCACTAAAGACGGCGTTAAAGACCTCTACAAACTCCCTTCTCTCGAAGGCCGCAAGCTTGCTGATAAAGACGGCAACATGGTAGATGACTACTATGGTACAGCTATCTCAATGGATGACGCAGGCAACTTCCTTATCGGACACTACTTCACCAAGGCGCCCATCACAAGCCAAGTTTTCTCTGTATATCATACTGCCACAGGCGAAACCAAGCACTTTGATATCGGTTACCCCGAAGGCTATGACGCAACAACTTTTACAAGTCCTGGCTATGGTGATGGCGTAGGCATTGGCCGTATTGACATTGTAGGCCGCGTATGTGGTGACTTCTCTGATGAGGCTGTTTTCTTTATCGCTCCTCAGGGAATGGCCGCTGGCGTAGCTCAAAACATCCGTGCCGTTTACGCTTATGCCGGTGGTGATTTTGCCGACCTCAGCATGGATTCAAATGAATTTATCGGCACATATCTCGGTTGCACAAGCACGACAAACATTGTTCAACCTGGTATAACCAGTATCATTGAATATGGCGAAACATATGACGAGCACTTCCAAACATACATTCTGAACTCTACTTGCGGTGGTGCAGAGTATGATTTGATTGGTTGTCAAGCAGGCCCTCTAGCTGGTCCATGCTTTGAATTCCAAAAGGCTATTCGCGCTACCCCTCCAGCTAAGAACAATGGTTTCGATACATTCTTATTCGGTGGCAAGCGCTACTTCATTCATGGACGCTGCGTTACTACAACTACAAATACTGAAGGCGAAGAGGTTACAAGCTTCAACCCCAACAACGCTGCCCCCATGGAT
>CAMWQZ010000032.1 GCA_947176515.1 uncultured Bacteroidales bacterium
CCCCAGTCGGTGCCAGTAGTCCAATATGAATAAGGCTTGCCGTTAATCACCATAGCATGAACTGTCGGTCGGCGAGCTCCGTCGCGAGTAAGCCATTTGCCAGAACGGGACCACCATACTTCTGCGTTTTTCGAATCCATCTTCCAACCATTGACGTCGGTACAATGGTAGTCCATCGTGCCGCGATTTGAGCCGTCGGGGTTATTGAGGTAAATCTGAATCTGACCATTGTCTTCGCCGGGATTATCCTTAGTATCACCTACGAGATACGGATCAGCAGGGGTTGTGCCGAAGAACGAAATCATCTGATAGCTATTTTTATCAAGGGCGCTATAACCTGTCTTGATTATATCATAGCCGGGAATCATTTTACCTCCGGCAAAGGAGAACTTGTAGTGAGAACCATCGGTGTCATGAGGAGCCGAGGCTGCGATAACGGCAGAGCCGGTAACGTCGCCTGCAATATTAATATAAGGAGAAGCGTCAGCTGCGTTTGCGCTAATGTCGACCGAGACTTCAGCTGTGCCGAGATGGACGGGGGCTGCAGTCGGAGTTGTCCAATAGTAGAAGTCAGTCTTGCCAGAAGCCTTGCGACCAACAGCAGCGACCATATTGCCAGCCCAGTCAGAAGCGACAGCCACAACATCGGCAGGAGCGATGCCACCGAGATTGAGCGAACCGGCAGGAGCGAGAGTGCGAATGTCAAACACCTTAAAGGCATGGGCAGGATTGGCTGTAACCGCACCGGCACCTGAACCGCCATCATCACCCCAAGCAAAGCGACGAGAGAAAACTACGATGTGCTTGTTGCCGCAGAAGGCAGGGAAGCCCATGACATCGCCCTGATTTGCATTGAGATTGTCGCCAGCCCATGTGCCGTAAGCTCCGGGGAAGCCAAGCTCTGAAAAGGTCTTAAATTCCAATTTCTTGCCTTCGGTGAAGCCTTCGCCAAAGGGGACGGGCACAGGAGGCACGATTACGTAAGTAACGTAATATTTATGAGTATTGGAACCGTCGGCAGAGGTAACGGTATAGACAACGGGATTATCTGGGTCAGAAAAGTCCTGAGGTTCTGTCATCAACGGAGAGACAGTAGCACCCATTGACAAATAGAACGTGGGTACAGCTCCATTGAGCTCGCCCTTAATATCATAATCCTCGGGAACACGGATATAGATAGTGTCGCCATCTTCAGAAAAACGAGAACGGAAGACGGGAGCAGCCTTGTCGGGATTAACACCAACACCAGTGACAGTGAAGTTGAAAGGCTCAATCTTAGCCTCGCTGCGAAGAGTGTCGGAGATGTCGTCTTTACAGGAAGTCACAGCAGCGACAGCCACGACTGAAAGCGCCGAGGCAAGCAGATATCTGAATGATTTTATCTTCATAACTGTAAGTGATTTCTAAAGGGTTAATCTTCGGGATTGATTTTATACTCGCCCTCGAAATAGCCAATGATTGTATAGGGGCGAACTGTGCCTATGCCTGAAGTCACGGTGACGTCAATGCCCTGAGCTACGCCCTCGGCATTACGGTTGGTAATATTTTTGATACCGCCGAGACCGGGGCGGACAATCTGGTCAAATGTGAGTGACGCACCGAGATAGCAATGCTCGGGGTTGTAGATGCCTCGAAGAGTCGGAGACAGTTCGAAAAGGACCACGCCATGTCCACCCTCGACAGTCTTAAGCGTCACCTGGTCAGCAGGAACGACCTGTCCGGCGGCATTATACTCGATAATCTTGCCAGCGATGCCGTCAGCGCCTGGGATAGTTTTGATTGTCACAGTCCTGAGGAGAGTGTCGTCGTGCTCGAACTCATGATCAGATTCAGCGCATGAGCCAACTGCAAGGCTAAAGAAAGCGGCTAAAGCCGAAGCAGTGATATATTTGAAAAGTTTCATCATTAAACTCTTAACGTAACTGTTAATAAATTATTGTTATTACCATCCGGGGTTATCCAAGCAAAGCTTGTTGTTAGTAAGCTCGTCGGCAGGGATAGAGAAATAATAGTAACGTTGCTGGAATATGCGTTTGTTGCCACCGTCGCAGTCAACCTGCGTGTATTGGAACGATCCGGAGGCACGTCTGGCAATTCTCACGCCATGGACGGTCTGACCGTCGATAACTTCGTGAGCGATTTTCCAACGACGGAGGTCCCAGTAGCGCAGACCCTCGCCGGCGAGCTCGCAGATACGCTCCTTACGGAGAATCTTCATGAACGACTCTTTATCGGGAGCATCGGCAATAGTTTTGGCAGGGAGGCCTACGCGCTTGCGCACTTGGTTAAGGGGCTCGAGGGCGTCACTGATGCGGTCGAGCTCGGCAAGAGCCTCAGCCTTGTTGAGAAGGACTTCGGCATAGCGGAGAACATTTTCGGTAATCCAACTCTGCTTGGTGGTCCATTCAGAGTTATTCTCCATAAGATATTTGCGCATATAGTAGCCTGTGCAAGTGTGACCGGCTGTAGAACCGGCATTAACATACTCTTTGAAGGCATCGGCGCCATCGGCGATTGAAGCATTCATACCGACGAAAGTCTCGATTGTGCGTTTTTCCCAGGTAGCGCCGTTATAGAGGATTGTAGCGTGGAAACGTGGTTCACGATAAGTGTATGGGTCCTCGAGTCGCTTGCCGGTGGCATCGGTAACCTTGCTCCAGGTTGACCAATCAAACTCGGTGCCATCTTTGAACTCATAAGAGTCAGCGAGCTCAGAAGTCGGGACAATCTGGCCCATAGAGTTTGCGCTGGTATTGTAGACCTTACCGTCGCCAAAGGGTCGCATCTTGCTGTCAAACTCAAATTTGGTAATGTCTTTCTTACCATAGATAGCATAGATAACTTCCTTGCGGTTTTCGGCATCCTTGTCAAGCTTAAAAAGGTTGGCATAATCGGCTACGAGGTCGTAGTTGCCAAGTTCTTTACATTTATCGGCTGCCTCGACAACGGTTTCCCAATCGTGAGCATAGAGGGCGAGACGGCTAAGGAAGCCGTAAGCCATGCCCTTAGTTGCACGACCAAGATACTTAGACTCATCCCATTTCAACGGAAGGTCTTCGATAGCAGCTTTCATTTCACTTATAATATAATCATAAGTCTCGGCTTCGGATGCACGAGCACGATTGCGGTCGGCTTCATACTGGCCGTCGTCGGTCTTTCCTTTGATGCCTGACCAAGGTGTGCGGATGACAGCGCCACCAAAAGCTCGAGCGATAAACCAGTAGTTGATGGCATTACAGAAACGGGCCTCGGCGATGCGTGTTTTCTGCCATTGCTCGCCGAACTTAGCTCCCTTATCTTCGATAGAGTTGATAAGGATATTGGTGCGTTTGATACGAGTATAAGCCTCACCCCAAATAGAGAAATCGCTCGCATTGTTTTTACCAAACTTCGAAGTCTCCATGAGGTTTTTATTATACATGTGCTCGTACTGGTCCCAGGATGTGGACTTGTAGAGGTCAGTGTAAGCGTCGTAGAAACGACGAGTGTTGCTGCGGAGATTAGAGTGGTCGGCAATGGTGTTGTATGCGGCTATTACATAACCGTCGGCAACATCGGGGTCGCTCCACATGGCTATTTCATTAAACTGGGTTGTGGGCTCAACATCAAGGACATAGTCGCAAGATGATGTAGAGACAGCCAGCGCTGCAGAAATTATGATATAATTAATCTTTTTCATATTTAAAGGACGATGAGAGGATTAGAACGAAACGTTAAGACCTAAACTCCAAGTAGCCTGCTGAGGATAGTAGCCGGCAGAAACAGAGGGAGACTCTGGGTCGACCCACTTGAAGTGGCTAAAGGTAAGGACGTTTGTGCCGGCAACGTAAACGTTGATGCGGCTGAAAGGCGTCTTTTTGAGAGCGCTTGCCGGAACGTCGTAACCGAAGGTCAAGCTCTTGAGACGGAGATACTCACCGTTGATAAGCCACCAGGTAGAGCAGACAGAGTTGTTACCGTTGACGATGGTTGACAAGCGTGGGTAACGGGCATTGGTATTTTCTGGCGTCCATGCCTCTTCGACAAGATATTTGGGAGAGTTAGCGTCGCCATAGAAGGGCTTGGTATAAGGAGTAGAGTCGGTGTGGCCATTGCCCCAGGTGCCGTTGAGTGTATAATCGACATGGCTAACGCCCTGCCAGAGCATATTGAGATAGAAATTGCGGTAGTTGAAATCCATGTTCATTGAGAAGGTGATTTCGGGGAGGGCACCGTAGCCGATGCGGACGTAGTCAGACTCTGTGCCTTTATACATAATCTTGCCGTCGCCGTTGGTGTCTTCATAAAGGATATCACCGAGGCGGATTGTGCCTGACGGGGCTGCAGGGGCGTTGTCAATCTGCTCCTGAGTCTGAGCAAGACCAGTGGCGATAAGGCCGAAGCGAGCACCCATCGGATAACCGATTACGTTGCGCCAAGAGGGATGGTCATCGTTGATTTTCCTTTTGAGGACCTTATTACGGGCGAAGCCGAATGTGCCGCGGATGCGATAGCTGAAGTCTTTGTTGACGGTGAGCTCGTGTTTGAGAGTGAAGTCGATACCACGGTTTTCGACAGCGCCGGAGTTCTCATACTTGGGATTATTAGCGCCGAGTGACGACGGGAATACGCCGCCGATGCCTTCGAGGAGGTCGTCGGTATGCTGGTAGAATACGTCGATTTCAGCTCCGAAGATTCGCTTTTTTAAGTCGAAGTCAAGGCCGACGTTATATGTGCGCGTAGTTGACCATACAAGATCAGCTGAGGGGTATGAGTTGGTATAATAGAGTGTGAGCGGATTGCCGTTCATGATTGTTCCATTAGGAACTTTTGTATACAAGGTCTTAAAGAGGAATGAAGGGATGCCATCTTTACCGGCCTCACCGTAGCTGGCACGAAGTTTGAGGAAGTCGAGCCACGGCAAATTATTGCTAATGAATGATTCACGTGACAGGACCCAACCTGCGGACACTGAGGGGAAGAAACCCCAGCGGTGTTGTGGTGCAAAGTTAAATGAACCATCGACGCGGAACGCAAATTCGACGAGGTATTTTTCATCCCATGTGAAGTTTAAACGACCAACGTGAGAGACACGTCCAGTGTTCTGATGGCTACCCAACACAGATGTTCCAATAACTTCGTCGGCAAGAGAAATATCGACAGGGTCGAAAGCACTATAACCACGCGCCTGTGCCTGGAATACGCCGTTAGTGTACTTCGTTGCCTCATAGAGGTAAAGCGCACCTATGTCAGCTTTGCCGAACTTGTGATTGTAAGAAATCTGAGGACGGAGAATCCAATTGCCGCTCCAGTGAGAGGCACGGAAATATGCACCTTCACCGGGCTTGCCATAACCGGGCTTGTAAGCGAACTGAGGCTCACCGAAATTCTCGTCAACGGCATACTGGGCGATGTAGCCGTCGAAATCGTCGGTCAGACCGTGGTTTGCATCATACGACCCCCAGATTGACGCTCTTAGGCCATCGAGGATGGGATGAATGTCCTTGAAGTCATATTCGAGCTGGAAGTTGGCAATAAGGCGATTGCTATACAGGTGTTTCCAGCCAGCGCCTTCGAGAGAGGCAATAGGATTGATATGGGAACCATTGGTTGACCAAGCAACCGGATAGCCATTATAGGTTTTCTGAAAAATAGGGAGCATGGTGAGCGCCTCTCGCGAGGGGTTGAACTCGCTCTGCTGGTCGAGGCTCGCTGCCGGCCAAAGGCGCTCAGTGCGATAACCGGCGATGTTGGCGAGGAAGCGCATGTTTTTTGCCACCTTGATATCAAGGTTAGAGCGGAAGTTGTAGCGACGGTAGTTGGTGTTGCGCATTGTGCCTTCCTGGTCCATCAAACCAAGAGACACGAAGTAGTTGACATTTTTCGTACCGCCGGTAGCAGAAACAGTGTGCTGCTGGGTGAAGCCGGTCTTGAATGTTTCTTTAATCCAATCGGTTTCACCAAGGTAGTCATCCGGGGCTGCTTCGCGCACACGTCGCTGTATTTCAGCAGTGTAACGCGGCGTAATTCCGTCCATAGCCGACGCCTTGTTGTGCCAGTACATGTATTCTTCGGCGTTGAGATACTTGGGCAGCGCAGTGTTGTGAGTCCAAGTGAGTGCTCCCGAATAGGAAATTTTTGCCGACCCTTCCTGGCCTTTCTTGGTGGTAACGAGGATAACGCCATTTGCACCCTGCACACCATAGATGGCTGCCGCGGCATCCTTAAGGACTGAAATGCTTTCGACGTCCTGGGGGTTGACCTGGTTCATATCCATCGGTACGCCGTCGACAATTACAAGTGGACCTGAGCCGCCAAAGTCGTTGATACCGCGAACATGGATAGAAGTAGCGTCGCCACCAGGGACACCGGTTGACTGGACTGATGTGATACCCGAGACCTTACCGGTTAGAAGGTTTGACACGTTCTGCATCGGTGCTTTAACGAGGTCGTTGCCTGTAATAGCAGAGACCGAGCCGGTGAGGCTGACTTTCTTCTGCACACCGTAACCAACGACTACGAGTTCGTCGAGGGCCTCGGTGTCTTCAACGAGGACGATGTCGACGTTGCTGCGGCCTTTAATGGCAATCGACTGGGATTTATAACCGATGTATGACACTTCGATGGTGCCGTTGAGATTAGGAAGTTTTAGCGCGAAACGTCCGTCGATATTTGTGGCGGCAGCAATATTCGCATTTCCTTTGAGTTTCACCGATACACCCGGCATAGTCTCGCCAGATGAGTCAGTGATTGTACCTGTGAGTGTCACTTGTGCGAACGCAGCGGCCGCAACAAACAGGCACCACAGTGAGACCAATAGCCTAAAGTTTTTTGCAATAAGTTTCATGATCGATTTTAGGGGAATATTAAAGATTAGATTTTATTGTTTATTTTCTATATGGATTTGGAGAGTGGTAGTATATAAAGTGAATTCGAGTTTTAATAAAAAACTAAAAAATAACGGCTTATTAATTCAATTATTTTTCAAAGCTATGAATAAATATTGGATTAGACAACAAAATGTGCGACTTTTTTTGAAAGATTATTTGGCGAAATTAAAACGAATTAACTAAAATAATCCAAAAACAAATTATCAATCAATAGGTTAGCGACATTCAGAGTGATATGTTAAAAAAACGCTCCGAAGCTACATGGCTTCGGAGCGCGATATTATCTGAGGTTTAAATCAGAGATTACTTGCGGATGAGTTCTTTAGTCACCTTGTTACCACGACGAACGATGTAAACACCGTTTTCGGGGTTAGCAACCTGAACACCCTGGAGGTTGTAGTAAACGGCAGGACCGTTAGCTTCAACTTCGCCTACAGTAGCGTCGAAGATAGCAGATGTGCCAAGTTCAAAGCCTTCGAGCATGGGGTAGCCTTCGTAAATCTTGTCAGAGAAACCGTCCCAACCTGCAACTTCAGCAATAAGGGCAGCCTTAGTTTCTTCGGTAGCAACAACTACTTCTTCAGAATAGTACGGAACTTCGATTGCCTCAGCAACAGCTACATCAGAACCAGTGTTGAATGCAATTACGTTTTCAAAGAAAACTTCGGGAGTCTTATCAGTTCCTAAAACTAAGCAAGGAGCGTCGCCAGCAACAGAACCAGCAACATAGAAGTTTGCAAGATTAACCTCATTGCGAACACGGCCAATAACACCTGCTGTACAAGCCTTACCAGAAACAGTAACGTTAACGAAGCAGTTATCCATAGAAACAGTTTTGCCAGTAGTACCGAACATAGCACCAGTGTAACCGCCTTCGCCTACAACTTCACCTGTTACGAATACGTTCTCGAGAACCAAAGCACCACCATCGCTGTGACCAGCGTAAGCACCGAGGATACCAGCACCCTGAGCAGTAACTACATAAGCATCAACTACGCCAAGGTTACGGATTTCACCTGAAGGAATACCGAAGATAGATGTGCAATAGTAGTAATCAGTTCCTGCAACGCCACCATTTTCAGTATTAGGGACAAAGTTTTTGATAATGTGATTCTTACCATCGTAGTGAAGGATTGCTTTATATGTACCATTATAACCTGCAAGGGCATGATAATCTTCAATCTCTGACATATCGATGTCGGCGGTCTGAACAAACCAGAAGCTACCACCATTGCAATTTACAAAACGGTAAGCATTAGCGAGGTCTTCTGCGCAAGCAATCTGATAGGGATCAGCTTGAGTACCGGCGCCAGAAAGAGCGTAGTTAAGAGCAGGGAGGCCATCAACTTCTTCAGTTGCGCTGAAAGCAGCCCAAGATTTAACCAATTCTACACCGGCAGCTTCAGTAGCAGTTGTGTTAGCCATAGTGATGTCGCCAGTTACATTGTCAGCTACAAAACCAGTTTCTTCAGTACCGCTGTTGAAGAGAACGAAACCATTGAGAGTGACTGCACCTTTGTTAGCGGCACAAACGAGGTTTGCATTTCCTGCTACTGTAC
>CAMWQZ010000033.1 GCA_947176515.1 uncultured Bacteroidales bacterium
GCAGTGTTGCGCACCATATCAGCTTTTGAAATCTGGCGAGTGCCATGAACGGCATAAACATCAGATTTAAGACCGAGACGCTCTTTGATGCCGGCTTCGACTGCAGCGTGAGAAGTGAAGGTTACGCGAGTCTTGGCAAGCTCTTCGCCGATAGCACCGAACATCGGACGCATCTTGACGGGCTGGGGAGTCGGGAGCGAAGCATTGGGGTCGCCCATCTGAGCCCAGTTAATCATACCGCCCTTGATGACGAGTTTCGGCTTGGTAGCAAAGAACGCAGGTTCCCAAAGCACAAGGTCAGCCATCTTACCTACTTCGATTGAACCGAGGATATCCGAGATTCCATAGGTGATTGCCGGGTTAAGGGTAATCTGAGCAAGGTAACGAAGCACACGGAAGTTATCGTTAGAGTCAGAGTCTTCTTTCAGTTTGCCGCGAACCTGTTTCATGTAAGCAGCCATCTGGAATGTACGCATGAATGATTCGCCTACGCGGCCCATAGCCTGTGAGTCAGATGAAACCATAGAGATAATGCCGAGATCATGGAACACGTTTTCAGCAGCCTGAGTTTCAGCGCGCACGCGGCTCTCAGCGAACGCAACGTCAGAGGGGATGCTCGGGTTAAGGTTGTGACAAACCATAATCATATCGAAAAGTTCAGCCTCTGAGTTGATGCCGAAAGGCAGTGTCGGGTTGGTTGAAGAAGGCAGAACGTTACGCATAGAAGCGACCTTCAACAAGTCAGGCGCGTGACCGCCACCTGCACCTTCAGTGTGGTATGTGTGGATAGTGCGACCGTCGATAGCAGCGATAGTGTCTTCTACATAACCGCCTTCGTTAAGTGTGTCAGTGTGGATACAAACCTGTACGTCAAACTGCTCGGCTGAGCTCATGCAAGCGCGGATGGCTGCAGGAGTCGAGCCCCAGTCCTCGTGAATCTTGTAACCCATGCCACCGCCAACAATCTGCTCGTCGAGAGTTTCGCGAACTGATGAGTTACCCTTGGCGAGGAAGCCCATGTTGATGGGGAGGCCTTCGGCTGCACGCATCATCTGATGGATATTCCAGCGACCTGAAGTAATAGTTGTGCCATTAGTGCCGTCAGTCGGGCCGATACCACCGCCGATAAGGGTAGTAATACCGTTAGAGAGGGTGTGGTAAGCCTGCTGCGGAGAAATGAAGTGAACGTGGCCGTCGATGCCGGCGGCGGTCAGAATCATGTGTTCGCCAGAGATGGCGTCAGTCGACGGACCGGTGCAGAGGGTCGGAGTAACGCCCTGCATGACATTGGGGTTACCGGCCTTACCGATACCTGCAATCTTACCGTCTTTAACACCCACGTCAGCCTTGATGACGCCGAGCACGGGGTCGATGATTGTAACGTTGGTGATGACGAGGTCGAGTGAGCCACCGTCAGAAGTGATGGTGTTGGCTGTGCCCATACCGTCGCGGATTGTTTTACCGCCGCCATATACTACCTCATCGCCAAGGACGCGGAGGTCTTTTTCGATCTCAACATAAAGGTCGGTGTTGCCAAGACGGATTTTATCGCCTACGGTTGGTCCGAAAAGATCGTTATTCTGTTTTCTTGATATTGTTGCCATGTCGTTGGTTTACTTTTGAGGTGTTGTGTATTCTGCATCTTCTTCGGCTTCGGGTTCGCTCTTGAAGCCATATTCCTCCATGCGGCGGATAGCGCGAGTATGAACGGGATAGTAAGTCGGGATATCTTCGAGACCGGCATAGCCCTGAGTGAGACCATTGAAGCCCAGCACTCTCACCTTGCCTGAATACTGCACGAGTTCTACTTCTTTTTCTTCACCCGGCTCGAAACGGATAGCTGTTGTAGCCGGGATGTTGAGACGGTAGCCGAACGCTGCCGGACGGTCAAACTCCATGTAGCGGTTTACTTCGAAGAAGTGGAAGTGAGAGCCAATCTGGATAGGACGGTCACCGGTGTTGCGAACTTTGATAGTCTTTGTGCGACGGTTTGCATTATAAGTGAGGTCGCCGTCGGCGAGAATCACACCACCTACGGGCACATACTCAGTGGGAGTGAAACCCGGAGTGTTGGGATATAAAATGTCGGGCTGGCCTTCAAAGACTCCGTAAGGAGACGAATAGCCATCAGCTGTAGCGGCTGTAGCCTTTGCTGCTGCCGGTATCTCGGTCGGCTGTGCTCCTGTAGTCGACGCAGCTTTTGCGTTGTTGTCAGTTGTGCTCATGTTAATAGCGATTTAAAGAGTTAATTACTTGATGGGGTGGTGGATTGACACAAGGCGTGAGCCATCGGTGAACACCGCTTCAACCTGCAGAAGGGTAATCATGTCAGCGACACCGTCCATAACTTGGTCTTTGGTCAGAACATTTGCGGCATCGTGCATAACTTCTTCTACTGTTTTGCCTTCACGAGCACCCTCGAGAGCGCAAGAAGTGATGTAAGCCACAGTTTCGGGGTAATTGAGTTTCAGCCCCTTGCCGAGTCGGCGTTCAGCAATCATGCCAAGCGTCAACAACTGCAATTTGTCGATTTCTTTGGGAGTCAGATGCATAATACTAATATTTTAGAGTATAAATATGGTCTACGGTTCAGTAGGGATAAAAAGAATTTTGGCGAGTGTACTAACTCTCGCAGAATTGATAACAATGTCTCGCTAATAAATGTTCGGCTCAAATTAACAAATTTTACGAAAAAGCTTGCAAATATGCTCAAAAAAAGCTTCACAGATGTTAGCACTGCAAAATTAACCTTTTTAATAAAAAATCCAAGAAAATAGTACATAATTTTTTTGATGTGAATATGAAATGGCGCGATTTTCTATTATATACGTAGGTCGAGGTTTGCGAGGATGAAAAAAAATGTGTATGTTTGCACACAAACTGTAACACTGATACCTGAAAGGATTATGAAACGTCAAATTCTTGCTATGCCGCTGTTGGCAACTGCCGCTGCTATGTCGGGAGCACAGACCGAGCGCCCGAACATTATATATATAATGTGTGATGATATGGGCTATGGTGACTTGGGTTGCTATGGCCAGCCATATATCTCGACCCCTAATATCGACTCACTTGCCAGCCGAGGCATGCGTTTTACTCAGGCTTATGCCGGAAGCCCCGTGAGCGCCCCTTCGCGAGCATCGCTCATGACAGGCCAGCACTCGGGTCATGGCGAAGTCCGTGGCAATAAGGAATACTGGCGAAACGTGCCGATGGTGAAATATGGTGATAACGAAGATTTCTCAATCGTCGGTCAGCATCCTTACGACCCCAATCGAGAGATTTTGCCCGAAGTGATGAAGCGTCACGGCTATCGGACGGGCATGTTCGGGAAGTGGGCAGGCGGCTACGAAGGCTCACACTCTGTGCCCGAAAAACGTGGCATCGACGATTTCTACGGTTATATCTGCCAGTTCCAGGCTCACTTGTATTACCCCAATTTCTTAAACCGCTATTATCCCGAAGAGGGCGATACGGCTACTGTGCGCGTAGTGATGGAAGAGAACATCAAATATCCGATGTACGGCGATGACTATCTTAAGCGTACACAGTATTCGGCGGATATGATTCATCAGGAGGCAATGAAATGGCTCGACAAGCAGGATGGCGAAACACCGTTTTTCGGCATTATGACATACACTTTGCCGCATGCAGAGCTTGTGCAACCGGCCGACTCCCTGCTCGAAGGCTACAAACGCAAGTTCTTCGAAGATAAGACCTGGGGCGGTCAGGAAGGCTCGCGCTATAATCCGACAATCCACACCCACGCTCAATTTGCGGCTATGATTAGCCGTCTGGATGCTTATGTAGGTGAAATAATGGCAAAACTCGATGAAAAAGGTTTGTCCGACAATACTATAGTCGTCTTTACCAGCGATAATGGACCTCATGAAGAGGGTGGCGCCGACCCGACATTCTTCGGCCGCGACGGCAAGTTGCGCGGTATAAAACGCTCATGTCACGAAGGCGGTATCAGAGTGCCGTTTATCGTCAGCTGGCCTGGCCACATCGAAGCCGGCAGCGAGAGTGACCATCAGCTGGCATTCTATGATGTCATGCCGACCCTGAAAGATATTGTGGGGGAGGCTTCTCCAAAAGGTGAAGACGGCATTTCGTTCTTACCCGAATTACTCGGGAAAGGTGAGCAAGCTAAGCATGACTTCTTGTATTGGGAGTTCAATGAGACCGACCAAATCGGCCTTCGTCAAGGCGACTGGAAGCTGGTTGTTAAAAGAGGAGTACCCGAATTATACAATCTTGCCGAAGATATCCACGAGGATAATAACGTAGCGGCTGAGCATCCTGAACTCGTTAAGAGCATGGTTGAAATAATCAGGTCACAGCATGTCGACAATCCTCATTTCAGAGTGACTGTGCCTTGATGATAAAGTAAGATTGACGAACTAACTATGTGCACTGGGCGTTATGTGTGAAGATAAAATTTGTTTAAATTTTTAATTACGCTATATATTCAGACTTATGCACATGTCCGATGCTATGCTTTCGCCTGAAGTTGCGATTGCGGCTGATATAGCCGCTGGCGCACTCCTTGTGATTGCAGGGTCAAAGCTAAAAAAATCAAATCGCGATAATCTCGTCCCTCTGATGGGCGTGACCGGCGCATTTATTTTTGCGGCGCAGATGGTCAACTTTGCTATTCCGGGGACTGGTTCGAGCGGTCATATTGTTGGAGGAGTCCTTCTTGCAGCCCTATTGGGCCCTTGGGCAGGATTTTTGACGCTTGCGTCGGTGATAATAATCCAATGTCTTATTTTCGCTGATGGCGGACTGATGGCTATAGGTTGTAACCTGCTCAACATGGGCGCTATGACTGCGCTTGTGGCATATCCTTTGATATTCAAACCCTTGCTCGATTTTGACTCACAGCGCCATCCATCAAGCTTGAGAATATTCGCAGTTTCGATATTAGCTTGTGTCTTAGGTTTGGAACTTGGGGCGGTCATGGTGAGTCTTGAGACTCTTGCGTCAGGGGTGACGGCTATACCGGCCGGTAAATTTTTCTTGCTAATGACGTCGATTCACCTCGCAATCGGAGTTGGTGAGGGTCTTGCGACAGGAGCCGTGATTGTGTTTATAAATAAAGTGCGTCCGGATCTGCTCGTTCCAGATAACCAAGCCAGGCGGAAGGGCGGAATTAGAGGCGTTGTGATATCATTCGCCGTAGCAGCGGTGATTGTCGCCGGAGGGCTGTCATTTTTAGCTTCGTCTGACCCGGATGGACTCGAATGGTCAATAGAAAAAGTGACAGGCTCGAGCGAATTGCCCGAAGTCGCAGGGGCGTTGGCTGATGGCAGCAGCGCCATCCAGTCGGCTACTTCGATAATGCCTGACTATGAAAATACTTTCTCTGGCATAGTCGGTGCGGCTATGGTCTTGATTTTAGTATGGGCTGTGTCGTCACTGCTAATGAAGACAAAGCAAACGAAATGAGCAAGCTCGAGCAAGCAATAATTGCCCTGCAAAATATGCAGACCGCTGTCCGTGCCGAAACTGACCGCACCCTGAGCCCGGTCTGCGGCTTAATGGTTACGGTTGTCTATCTTATTGCCATGCTGTCAGTCCGTGTCGATAACATCGGCATGCTATTGTGGTTTGCCATTTATCCTATAGTGGCCGCTCCATTGTTCGGGATGAGTTTTGGCTCTGTTTTTGTCAAATCTCTTTATACGCTGCCGTTTATCGCTTTTATAGGAATTTTTAATCCGCTATTTGATACTGAGCCGGCACTGACGGTTGGTGCGATAACTGTTACCCGTGGTTGGATAAGCTTTGCGTCAATCCTTTTGCGAGGGCTCATGTCCGTCCAGGCGATAATAATTCTTGTCCTGGCTTTTGGGTTTGAAGGAGTGTGCCGAGGCATGCGCAAGCTTCACGTCCCGGCTTTTCTGGTGACGCAGTTACTGATGGTTTACCGTTACATGAGCGTGCTGCTTATCGAGCTGCTAAACATGCGCCGCGCACGAGAGTCACGCAGCTATGGCAACAGCCGGATGGGACTTAAAATGTGGGGGCAGATGACCGGTCAGCTATTTCTTCGCACGGTTAACCGCTCCGAGCGTATCAACCGTGCGATGCTTGCCCGAGGATTTACTGGCGCTATGCCGTTCTATCGCTTAGAGGCAACCGGGTGGCGGATGGCCGACACGATGTTCGCGGTCGTGTGGATAAGTGTATTTTTAGTTTTACGATTGGTCAATGTTTCGGCCGCCCTGGGCTTTGACCGCTTATTCTGAATGAAATCATGAGTCATCATTACATAAGGTTCAACGATGTTCACTTTACCTATCCCAACGGTTACGAGGCGCTGAAAGGCGTCAGTTTTCTCATCACTCACGGTGAGAAGGTCGCACTGCTTGGCCTTAATGGAGCCGGAAAGTCAACGGTTTTGCTGCACACTAATGGATTGTTGATGCCAACGTCAGGCGAGGTCAACGTCGGAGATATACCAGTGACTAAAAAAACTTTGCCAATTGTGCGGCAATCGGTAGGGATGGTGTTCCAGAATGCCGATGACCAATTATTTATGTTGACTGTTGAGGAGGATGTGGCTTTCGGGCCGCTCAATATGGGTTTGGATGGCGCTGAGGTTGATAGGCGTGTAGTGTCGGCACTTGAAAGTGTTGGTGCCTCGGACTTGCGTACCCGTTCGCCCTTCCGTCTGTCTGGCGGTCAGAAAAAGCGTGTGGCTATAGCAACGGTTCTATCTATGGAACCGAGCATTTTAGTGATGGATGAGCCGACCGCCGAACTTGACCTTGAGGCACGCCGTCAGGTGTGTGACATTGTTAAATCGTTCCATCATACATGCCTTATAGCCACTCATGATTTGGCGCTTGCGCGAGAGCTCTGCGAACGCGCAATTGTAATCGCCGATGGCCGGGTAGTAGCCGACGGCCCGGTTGCCGAAATATCGGCTGATTTTGAGCGGAGCATTATATGCCGTTAGGCACCCAAGGTTGCAATTGGGACAACCAGTATGCCGTCTTTACGTCGGTAAGCGAATGATCCGGTGGCTGTAAGAACCATCAAAAATGATGGTGCATTCATTTTTTCAGTATCAATTTTTACAGATAGTTCTGAAAGTGTTCTGCATGCATCTTCAATGAGTTTCTCACCTCCAAGTTTTATCTCAATCAGACCATATTTGCCGTTAGGTAGATGAACCACCGCGTCGCATTCCAGCCCGTTTTTATCTCTGTAATGGTAGACTGTGGCTCCTAAAAGTTGAGAATATATTCTAAGATCTCTAACGCACAATGTTTCAAAGAGAAAACCAAATGACTTTAGGTCATTTATTAAATCACCGGGGCCTATACCCATCGCGGCGGTGGCGATTGATGGATCGACGAAATAACGGGTGTCGGTAGTCCTTATAGCGGTTTTAGACTTTAAATTGGGATTCCATGCCGACATATCTTCTATAACGAATAGGGATTTCAGGACTTCAAGATAGCTCCTGACGGTTTTTTCTTCAGTGATATTGCTCTCACCACCATTCATATCCTCGACAATTTGTCTTATAGATGTCTGTGTGCCTTGGAATCTTGCGTAGGAACGCATCAGTCTTTTGGCGCGGTCTGCGCTTCGACCTACACCGTCTATATCGTTGATGTCAACATTGACAACAGCGTCGTAATAGTCTTTTGCGGGGCGTAGGGCGACCTCTTTTGGCAAGTCGGTTACTATTGGCCATCCTCCTCGACAAATCAAGAATGCTATAGTCTGTAAATCAGCGTCAGATGTCGCGGCTACTGGTGCTGTCGGATTTTCGAATAATTTTCTAAGGCTAACTATGCCATTGGAGTCTCCAGATTCATATAACGACATAGTCCTCATTCTTAGCCAAGCAAAACGTCCAGTGCCCGAGTGGCTTATTTTTGAGCGGTCAGCAGGTTTTGCTGAGCCGGCAAGGATAAACTGACCCATTCCGGCCCTATGGTCGACTTTGTACCTGATTGCGTCCCAAAGCATAGGGGCTAACTGCCATTCATCAATCAATCTTGGAGTGTCACCATCCAGTATCATATCAGGCGCTTCCTCAGCGAAAAGCATGTATTGAGCTTTTCGTTGAGGGTCATCTAAAAATATAGCACTTTTGCTATGATGTTCGCCGGTTGTAGATTTGCCGCACCATTTGGGCCCTTCTATCACTATAGCGCCTATACTTTTCAGCCTTTCGGCTAATTCTGGGTCAACTAATCTCTGTCGATATTCTTTTTTCATAAATTATTGAATTTCGGCGACAAAGATAATCAATAGTTTTTTCATTTCCAACTTTGGCCGGATTTCATTTCCAACTTTGGCCGGTTTTTATTTCCAACTTTGGCCGGATTTCATTTCCAACTTTGGCTGAAAGCTTTCATCACGTTGGAGGGTGGTCGCTCGT
>CAMWQZ010000034.1 GCA_947176515.1 uncultured Bacteroidales bacterium
GCACAATTGGCTGTTCGGAAGGGCGTATATCACCGTCGAGCTTAATGCCTATGCAATCAGAGAAGTCAAAACGTGTTGGTTTCGGTCCTCCGTCGGGCATATCGAATCCATACAGATGCCAACCTTCGGAAATGAGGGCTTTTATTGTGATTTCGCCTTCGGTCGGAGAGGTCATCTTAACAGATGTACGCCATCTCACCGGACTTTGTGCCTCAGACACAAATGCGATGGCAAAAATGGCAAGAAGTAAAATCAGCGCCTTTTTCATAACAGGATATAGTTTTAATAATGTAAGTGCAAATTTACGATTTTAAGCCCGAAGCTAAAATATAAAAATGCTGAAAATTAGCGAGCGTCGTGAGCATTTATCTGGTCGACAATCTGCTGCATGCCCTTTACAGACGGGTGTCCCTCGATACGGTCTATATCTACGAGCTGTATATAATCAATGCCATAATGGTCACATATGGTCTTGGTTGACTCGGTGACAGCTTCGCTAAGGTCATTGTTAATCAGATATACAATTTCGACACCGGGGTAGTAGTCTTTCATTGATGCAAGCATATATGCAAGAGCCGGTCTGTAATTATATAGGTCCTCTTTAGTCCAGTCAGAGTATTGGAATTCTCCGACCGGTGATTTTGCCCAAGAGTCGTTAGTGCCGCCGAAAATATAGATGATATCAGGCTCACCGAGGTTTTTCATGCGTGCGATAAATGAGCGGTCAGTGTAGTCTTCACCGCGATAGCCTGTGTTGCAAACTGTTGAACCAGAGAAAGAGTTGTTTTTGCAGATGCGATATCCCCGGTCGGTAATAAGCTTGTGCCACCATGTCTGGTCAGCCTGGTGAACGTCGTTTTCTCTCTGCGATTTTTTCCAGTACCACACAGCGTTAGTATCGGGATATACGCAGCCTTCAAAGGTTGAATATGAGTCACCTAAGATTGATACACCTTTACGGCTCTGAGCGATAGCGGCTCCAGCCGGCATCAGCAAAATGGCTAACAAAAAGCCTAAAATCAGTTTCTTCATAATTATGTAAGGTTTGATAAATGTTCAGTTTAATGCAAAAGTAGTAATTATATTTTATATAATGATGATTCAATGGCAAGCTTCTATCTATCCTTTACGATAGGCAATTTTCAGAGTATCGCCATCCAGCGCAATGCCTTTGCTTAGCGTGATTGGCAGTTTCTGGTCTTCAGTTAAGCCAATTGTCTGTCCATCTTTTAGCGTAACGTCATCGGCAATGACATAATTAACCACCTCAAGCATAAAATCTCGAATGTCGTCATAAGAAGCATCAGCATAAACTTCAATTTCTTTTTTGCCGAATTTTCTAAGGCCATCGGTGTAAATTCCTTGCTTACCATCGTGCTTGTAAATGCCAAACCATATCCAGTCAGGTATAGGCAATATGTCTTCGCGGAGCCATTGTGTAAACAGATGATAGAATCGAGGTTCATAAACAGCTTCGCCTGTATATACAGCCACTGCATATTTTTGTTTTAGGCAAGCGTCTGCGATTTTCGTTGTGAGCTTAGCCTTTTCAATAATATTGTCGTTATTTCCAGTCACTGCGACAATAATATGAGCCTTATGGGTTTTGGTGACATCTTCTGCTTCGCTCCATAGATAATTTGACTTGGCACAATATTCAGCCTCTCGGTTCGGTATAGGAGCCTGGATAAATGCGACACTAATAAAACCATCACCATATTTTTCTACAACGTTATTGTCGTCTTTATCAGCATTTGACAGGTCTACATCCCATTCATTTTTAAGATTTTTGACAAACTGTCGGCAATCCCAATGCGGTTCAGATAGAAGAATGAATGATATAAAATTTCCAAATTCCTTAGTTTTTTCGCTCATAACGCATTAAAAATAATCTTACTATTAGAAATGGGTGTTGAGAAAACGAAAAAAGCTATGCCTGAAATCCGACATAGCCTTTTGTTAACTTTGAGGTTCCTAGCAGAATCGAACTGCTGTAAACGGTTTTGCAGACCGGTGCCTAACCACTCGGCCAAGGAACCCTATTGTGGTATTGCGAGTGCAAAGTTAAAACCTTTTTTCGAATTGAGCAAATTTATTTTGCAGACAAATGCAAATTATCGTTTTACGAGTTCGGCAGACTTAAACATTGCTTCCACCGAAGATGTGTCGATGGGTGGTGCATTACGAAGCTTCCCTCTACGAGCTTCTTCTATAGCAGCCTTTGTCGTGTCGTTAGGTTCATTATAGGCTACGTTTTTTACCTTGCCAGCGAGAGATTCATTGAGATGCCGTAAGATGTATTGGTCGTCGGGAATGCGCTGTTGGTGACGATTGGGGTATTTACTTGGTGGTCAAAGTATGCTGATAGAGTCACGCGGCGGCTAAGTATGTATTTAGCCGTGAAGTTGATGTTGACAGTGTTAGTGCCGCTGGTGGCTTGAGTGTAGTTGCTCTCTATGCGGCGGATAAGCGCCTGATTGTTTTGGATTGAAACGTTAGCATCAAGGTCAAGGTCATTGCTTACACCTTGCTGTGAGCCTTTTATCTTCAAAATAGAATTGAAGTTGACAATCTTGTATCCTCCGCCTATAGTTATGCCGCGTGTAGAGGCTTCGACGACTTGCCCAGCAGAAGAATTAAGGGTCAAGGTGCGTTTGTCGCGATACTCGGCTGAGAATTTTATGTTGTTTTGCATCGTTGCATTAACGCCGATAAGCGGCGCGAAACTCTCGTTGATGGCAACTGACGAAATATTATAAGGTGACGATGGTATCGGCCGTCCTGTCAAAGCATCGAGAGCGAACCCGAGTTTCTGGCCATCGGCGGCTATCCAGTTGAGATATGACGAGTATGAGCCTACGGAATAGGTACACTGATATGCGTGATTGAGAGTGAAAGTCTTGAATATCTTACGCATATTGCCGAGGTTGATGAGACCGTCGTAGGTCACACGCCAGTTAGGAAGGACTGATGCAAACGACGGGAACGGGTCGAGAGTCACTTTAGCAGGGTTGTTGCCACTATAAGCGGCAACGAATGCCGGGATGAGCACATCGCTCGATGTCTCACTGATAGTTCCTACCTCCGGGTCAAAAGGCAACCCAGCCTCGGCTGTCCCTGCGATAAACCCGGCATCGGGATAGCGGACACCGGCATATTGCGACTCGACGCGGTTTCTGACAGTAGGGATATATTTCAGGAAATTGCTGAACGCTTCTGAGTAGTAGCCGTCATCAGCCTTCGACGATTTCAGCGCGCTTGCAAAAGCGCAGTGAGTCTTGGTGAACGAACCTGACAAAGAGGTCGGCATATCGGCGTACATAAATTGCACCTGACGAGTGCGGTTGTCAGTGCGGTTAAAGGTCAGCTGAATCTTGAAGCCTTTAAATATCTCGAACATAGCTTCAAGATTAATTTCGTTGGTGTGGGACATCACTGCCGGCGACGTCTGGCCGTCATCGGTTATGAGCCAGCCTCGCGACATGGCTCGGTCGATATATCCGTCACCTGCAAAGCCAAATGCAAAGTCGAGACCCGGTGACATCGGGCCATAAGAATTGCTTTGGCCAAACACGTTGCCAATGTCAGGCCTGAATAGCGGCAGCGACATGCTACGGGTGTTGCGGTAGCGCACCGATACATTTCGAGGAGACATCAGTACCCTTAAGGCATATTCGCCAATGTTTGTTATCAGAGGTTTCTTGTCTTCAGCCATTTCGGTGATGGTGAATTTAAGATTCTGGTCGCCACGGGTAAGGATTTCAACGTTATTGGGGTCTATCGGGCGCGACTTCACGGCAAACGGTTTGCCGTCAGTAGTAGACGCTACGACTTTGACCTTCTTGGTTCGAAGATTGTGCTTAATCACGAGGGTGGTGTCAGGCAACAAGGCGAAGCTACGCTCAAATTTCTTGGGCTTTGCTTGTTTATCCTGTCGCGCATTGTTAGGTTTACGAGTATTGGCAAAGCGCTTATTGACCTCCTTAAGGAGAGGAATTTTATTATAGACGTTTTCGAAATTGAAACGTCCGTCAGCTGTCCATGCCCCTTGGTTGGCGATGCTGTTGCCGACGCTTATGCCGTCGATGGTCGCGCCGCGGTCCCAACGATATGTAGCGTTATAGCTGACCGACCCCGTAAGGAAGTCGAGGATTGGGATGCGGTTGAAGGGCGCACGATATTGTGCGGTGAAGGCCTGGTTATAGGCCCAGGGTGTACCCATCGAAAGGATGCTTTGCCAAACCGTGTCTTTCCATTCGCGGTATTTGTCGGGGAAGAGCTTACGGTTGACCGCACCGACAGTCTCCTCAATGCGCGCCGATGTGTTAGAGTTGAAAGTCAAAGAAAGAGACTTGGTTATGTTCCAACTCAGTGATAGCTGACGATCCCAGAGGAAATTCTTGCTTACCGATACAGGCAGCTGGAAGAATGCATCGGTCTCAGACCGTGTCTGCTGCTCATAATAGTAGCGAGAGAGGTTGGTCATGAATGAGATGTTGGTTGGCAGCCAGTTGAGTTCCCAGTCTTTCAGGAACTTAGCATTCTTAGATTTCGATTTTATACCTTTGAATGGTTTAAACGCCTTGAAATATGGCGAATAACTGTATTGCAATGAACCGCGATAGTCGTTAGTGTTCTCATACTCAGTGGTCGGGTCCATCTTTGACTGCTTGTTGAACGAGAAATTGAATGTGAAGTTAGCAGGGTCCCAAGGCATAGGGTTCTTGCTCTTCACGTCAAATTTAAGCCCGGAGATAGAGAAGTTTTCGACGGTCGAGCGGTCGGTAGCATAGTTCTCGATTGAATCGCGTTCATGCTTGGTCGAGCACTCGTCGAGCGCGTCTTTGAGCAGCACGTCCTGGTCGAGAGGATTGTATTTGGGCGAAGTCTTTTCTCGCGAAACAGAGTAGTAGATTGGTGCGCGTAGTTTCACTGCTTCGGGCAAAAGACGACCGACATCACCTTGAACAGCAAAGTTATATTGTTCATAATCATCAAGGCGGCGCTCATTGAGCGACTGGTCAACGCTGCCGAAGCCTGCAGTCTCGATGTGCGCGCCGAAGTTTAACGTAGCGATGTCAGAAACGTTGAGCGTAGCATTTGCCTTAGCGGCCCAGCCGCCCTCCTCGTTGAAGTCAGTGACTTTTAATTCGTTGACCCAGACTGTGCCGGCCTTAGTCGCAGTAGAGTTGTTACGTATACCGATAAGAATCACTCTGACGTCGCTCAGCGATGGATTACCAATGACAGCCATACGGTTGCGCTCGTTGTCAGGGTCGCGGCCTGTAAAAAGTGTGGCATAGCCCACACCGCTCTCTTCGCTGCGTTTGGCTGCGTTGCGCTCCTTCTTTAAATTCACGAGGCTCTGTAGGTTGAAGTTAAGGTAGTTGCTCTTAGGCCATACAATCTCGCGCTCAGAGTTGAGATAGGTGTTATATACGCCCGGTGGGGTCAAAGAAAGTGGTACTTCATATTCATAATAGTTACTCTTGACGTCAGACCCGAGACGGATGAAAATCGAGAGTTCGCCGGAGTTGAGGTTGGTAGTGTTGTCGATAAGGGCTTCGGCGTGAACCCACATCTGCATGCGCTTATAATTACGAAGGTCGAGCATCGTGTTGCGGTAGACTCCTCGAGCATCGCCGGCGTGGAGGTCACTGACTTTAAGCGACATTGACTGCTCGTTGAGTTGTACTATCTGGCTTTGGCCAGGATCAGTGATACGATTCACTCCCGGCGGCAGAACGTAGTTGACAGGTTCGCGCTCGGCATTCTCTTCGATGTTGACAACCGATACGTCGAGCTGGCCTTCAGCCGGAGCATCGCCACGAGAATTAAGATTAAAGTCATAGCTACGCCATTCGCCGCGCACGAGTTCGAGCGTGGCGAAGCGCAGGTGTGTCACGGCCTTAAATCCGGTCATGAACATACGCATGAAACGTATGGTCGAGAAGTCTGAAATCGTTCCGACCTTGCGTTCGAAATCAGCCAACGGTATCTTAAACTGATACCACTCTACCTCTGGGTCTTTACCATCGACCGTCGGCACGATGGATACCTGTTTGTCAGTGATATAATTCTTGCCGACTACGAGGTCTTCGGGGCGTATTGAAATCTTGTACTGGAAATAGCGCTCATACTCGTTGAGGGTGTTATCTTGGTTGATGTCTTCCACGTCAGGAGTATTACGGGACGATTGATACAGAGGGTCCGATGATTGTTCGGGTGAAAGCGAGTTGCCCTCTACGCCATTGTAGCGCTTATAACGCGCAAGTATCCCGAGTCGCTCCTCATCGTAGTCATAACCGCGGTAGAAGTGATAATTGTCGCCTGCCGGGTCATTGAATGGCGAGAACGCATCGCCCTGCATCTCCTCGATTGTCGCAGGTGACAGACGGGTGCGCAGACGGTCGAGATAGTCGCGGTAAGACGGGAACACAAACTCATCGTCGTTAGGCAGACCGTCGAGACCGACGTCCTGAGAGAGTCGCGAGCTCGACGAGTTGTCAAAAGAGTAGGTGAGTGAGTTCTGACGCGACACACGACCCCAGTTTGTTTCGGTGAGGAACTGGTCATTGCCGTCGTAAGGTATGCCGTTTTCGTAGCTCTTCAGACCGTCCTTAAGGATGTCTTCCGACACTTCTCCGAGGTTGATGTAGAAATCGCCACCCTCGTAGTTGGGGTTTTCGGGGTCGAGGAAGGGGTTCATCATCCAGAACTGGATGTACTCTATATTGCTCTGCTCAAAATTAGTGTTGTCGAGACGTCGCATGATGCCACCCCAACGCTTTTCGGGATGCAATAGGTTGCCTTTGTCGTCAATATCGTCAGCGTCGAGGTTGTATGGTCCGCGTTCGGTGGGATAGAATGACAGGTTGAGGGTCTGGATTAAAGGCGATTCGCCGTAGCTGAGCTGACGGCCAGGGAAAATTTCATTTGATTTCACCTCTCGCACATAAGGATTTGAAAGTTGCTTGAGGTCACTCTTGATATAGCCGGGAGCGAGCGATGAGTTTCGCTGAGTGAACATTCGGTCTATATAGTACCAGTTGAGTAGCGCACGGTTTTTACCATAATCCACATTATCGCTTAAAGCCGCTTCCGGGAAAAGGGCATTGTTGCCCGACTCGTAAGGCGTAGAGGCGAGAAACCATGAGTAAGGTGAACGCAGGTCTATGCCTGTCTGGGTTGACTCGAAATCGTCGACATAGCTTGAGCCGCGGTTTGAGCCCGATTTTTGTGCGTGAGGTATGATTTGAGCATATTCTGCTGTAAGACTAAGGTGTGAAGGCTGCGTAGCGTTGACCGTCGGAATTTTGTTAACGAGATTCGTAAGCCACATGAAGTCGGAATTATAGCTTAGATTGAAGCCGAGCATAGAGTTGTTGACAACCTCATCGCCAATATTAACTTTTTCGGTCAGAGCTTTTTCAGAGAAATGCAATAAAGTTGCGCCGACATTCAAATTCTTGTTGAATTGGTATTGAAGGTCAAGACCGAGCAGGCTCTTGCGTTGGGTGGAGAACATCGACTGATTCTCAAGGGTGACGCTGATATTCTGGCCTGAGTCGATAATTGATTGGTTGGTGATGGTTACTATACCCATCGCATAGTCGACAGTGTAATCAGAATTTTCAACAAGCTGGACGCCGCCAGCCATGACGATTACTGACCCACGGGGCACATTCATGGCATTGAGCCTGATTTGCGAGCCTGACGAAGCCTGATACTCACCTGAAAGCACAAATTTATTCTTATTGGCAATCTGGCGAGCCACTACGAGAGTCGAGTCGTAAAGCTCCTGATATACATATTGCTCGGCGAGCGCAGGATTGTTGATTTTGGCTGCAAGATGCGAACCGAACGGCTCGGCGACTGGGAAAATTATCTTGCCCGACTGAGAAATCACTGTGTAGCCCTCGATGAAGTCAAAGAATCCGTCAGGATTCGACTCTTCGTTGCTGTCGATTCGGTCGAGGTTCATCACCTGTAGCAGTGACTGATTGTTGAGACCGGGGACGGGCAGATAGTTAATCTCTGTACCTGTAGTGTCACTTAGATACTTGACTTGCATCTTGAAATTACTCTTCTGAATCTGGTTACCGCCAATCGAGTAGACGTTTTTCATCATGAGTTTCCAAGCCGGCAGATGAGGCGTTGACGTTGTGCCCTTAAGCATTTTAAGGTAAAGCGACTGATTGGTCGACGTTATGTCGCCCGAAAATTCGCCGACCTGATACACTTTGCCGCCGTAGGTGTATTCATAGGCCACAGCCAGGACCTCGTCAGAGTTAAGCGCGCTTTTTACAGAGATGTAACCGAGGGTAGAGTTGAGTGTATATTCGTTTGCGTTGAGCAGACGTGCGC
>CAMWQZ010000035.1 GCA_947176515.1 uncultured Bacteroidales bacterium
GATGTGAAACGTGTGGCGAGTCCAAAAATCCCCGAGGACCAGACGCGTCCTGTCCCGGTGGCTGCAGGGGTCGATTTTGATGAGACGCTTGGGATACCAGAAGGTTATGACCTAATAGATTCGTCGAAGGCTAATGCTATATCCGATATCCGCCGCCAATTTTCAGAGCGCATTGAGGCTGGAAACTATAAGCCTACGGTTATGAAGATTAGCTATCCGGCTGAGTTTGATGCAGACCGCGTTACGGTTGCAGCATCGGTTGACTTCGGTTCGCTTTTGCTTGATGGACTTGGAGATGGTATCTGGATTGATGCTCCCGGTGTAGAATCGGAGAAACTGCGCTCTCTTGAGATGAGTATTCTTCAAGCTACGCGCCGACGCATATCGAAGACTGAGTATATCGCATGCCCGGGATGCGGACGCACACTATTTGACTTGGCATCGGTACTACAGACAATCAAGGCCGGAACCTCACACTTAAAAGGGTTGAAAATAGGAGTGATGGGCTGCATAGTCAACGGACCCGGTGAAATGGCTGATGCTGACTATGGCTACGTCGGAGCCGCGAGCGGATGTGTGAGCCTTTACAAAGGGAAAGAGTGCATGGTGAAAAATATACCAGCGGCTGAAGCTCTGCCACGGCTTATAGAGCTGATAAAAGAAAATGGCGACTGGGTCGATGCGGAGTAACCCGAAATCAATAACCATACTTGGCTGTGGGATGCCCGCCCTCCATATCGGCTGTCGCGGAAGCGCGGTAGAGATATTTGGTGTTATTGTGCGCGCTGGAAGCCGTGATGAGCGACCAGATGAATTCGGTCTGGCGCACTTTGTGGAGCATACTATTTTCAAGGGTACCGGTCACCGCCGTTCGGCACATATCATCAAGCGTATGGAGGCCGTCGGAGGTGAACTCAATGCTTACACGACAAAAGAAGAAACGGTAATCTATAGTATATTCCCTGCCGGAAATCTTGCCCGGGCTGTGGAACTGATTACCGATCTCATAACAGATTCACGTTTCCCCAACCGTGAACTCGATAAGGAGCGCGAAGTGGTGGCCGACGAGATTGACTCGTATCTCGACTGTCCGTCGGAAGCTATTTTCGATGATTTCGAGGATATGATATTTGCAGGTTCTACGCTCGGTCATAACATACTTGGAGATCGAGACAGCCTGCGACACTTCGACAGCGAAGTGTGTCGACATTTTGTCGGCCGTAATTATCGAGCAGACAATATGGTCGCTTTCTACAGCGGACCGAGGTCGGAAAATGTAGTATTCCGTCTGCTTGACCGCTATCTGACGTTCGTGCCGGGAACGGTTGACGGTAATCGGAAGTTAGATGTGGTTCCAGACGTGTTACCATCGTTCACCTCCAATCGATGTCTTGCAACTCATCAGGCTCATTGCGTGATAGGGGCGCGGACGGCCTCCTATCTTGATGCCAGACGCTATGCCACAGCGTTGCTGACCAATATTACGGGAGGTCCGGGAATGAATTCGCTGCTCAACGTAGCTTTACGTGAGCGCCGAGGTTTGGTTTACAATGTTGAGGCTTCGACTGCACTATTTTCAGACTGCGGACTAATGACGGTGTATTTCGGATGTGATCCAGAGGACAGCCGCCGTTGCCGCGAATTAGTCGAGGATACATTCGCGCGTCTTGCTACTGATTTGACAGACAGACAGCTCGACGCTGCAAAGCATCAGTATCTCGGTCAACTTGTCGTTGCTTCAGAGAACAGGGAGAATAATACTCTGGGAGCAGCGCGTTCGTTATTGTGGCGCAAAGAACTCATTGATGAGGCCTACACTCATGAAGCTATTCGTTCGCTCACTAGTGCTGATATTACTGCCGCCATCGAGCCAATGCTGACTCCAAGTATACTAACATTTTCACCGAAGGAATAAGTTTGTTGCACATATATGTGTATATTATGCAGTAATTTGCTATGAGAGTTAGAGAGTTCGATAAACTTTTAGCGGATACGAGGCGTAATATAGGACGTAAGTATGGATTCAGACAGAGTTCCTACATTAATTTCAAGGTGGAATCCGGTTACTTTTTTTGTATTTCCTTTATCGGTGGTAGGGCTTTGGTTACAGCAAAGCCGATGTATGCTGATGATTTATGGTGGGATATATGGGAGACTCCAGAAAATAAGAAGGAGCCGTTGAGTTTGCGAGGTCTTGGTGTATTTTCTTTGAGCGGACAAGTATTAGTGAAGTATGACATTCCAACTCGAATGGAAGATTTAGAAGAAATTCTCAGTGCATATAAGAACATTTTTGATGATGCAGAATCAGAAATATCAAAATTCATAGAAGCTTTTCCTGATGCAGATAAGTTTTATCCCGATGTGAATAAAATTGATTCTTTCGATCGCGACAAATTGCTTTATCTAATTACTCTAATTCATAATGGTAGATTTAGTGAGGTTCTGTCATTTATTAAAGAAGCTCGTCGTAATAAACACCATTGTATGTTTAATTCTGGGTTTCTTGCTAACCGTGATGATTACGATTATATTCGCTCATGGTGTAAGAAACATTTGTTTATAGAGCGAGTCAAGAGAAATGCGATTGGTAATCGTTTGATGAAATATTATTTATTTAGAAAACCGATAGAGAATATTGGTATATTCATATTCTTATTGGTGGAATTACTCGTAACGATAATATTTATAGTTCATGTCGGAATCAAATAGCTGACAATAATACTCACACTGGAAAGCGTGAAAAGGAGAAACCCAGTTGGAGTTTTTTTGATATTGAGATTGTGGAGTTTGCGAAAAAATAAGTAATTTTGGGATTGTTATGAAAAAATGCTTTTTTGTGTTGGTTTCGATTATAGCGGCGGTCTGTTTTTTCGGACTGCAGTCGTGCAAGTCGTCGAATGCGAAATCTGATGGGTTGTTAATCGACAGTCTGCTGAACGATGTAATGACGAACCGTTGGGATGCACACCTTGATAGCGCGCCAGACGAAGATTGCATAAAGCTGCCCCTTAAACATATAGGTCCGCTTAGAAAAGCATTCCGTGATAGCAACTATTTGCATGTCGAGGCTGCAAAAGTTATTGGCACAGGTGTAATTAATGATATTAATGACGCATGGTATCTTCAGCATCCGCTTGTCGAGATTAAGTCATGTCCAGAATATTATGTCGATAAACTTACTCACAGCTATCCTTATCTTGTGCCTCAGGCTGCCGATCTGCTTAAGGAAATAGGACAACGCTTTAATGATACGCTGCAGGCTCGAGGTGGAGGAGATTACCGTATTAAGGTGACAAGCGTCATGCGCACTCCGGCCACGGTCAAGCGTCTAAGGCGGATAAATGTCAATGCGACCAACGAGTCTGCTCATCAGTATGGCACGACTTTCGACATAAGTTATTCGCGTTTTATATGTGACTCAATCAGTGTCAACAGGTCATTTGAGGATTTGAAAAATCTGCTTGGTGAAATATTATATGACTTGCGAGAAGAAGGCCGCTGCTATGTGGTGTTTGAGCGTAAGCAAGGTTGTTTTCATGTAACCGCCCGACCGATTTCAGATGTTGAACAAGAAGAATAACACCAAAAACTATCCGCTATGGAAGCGGCTGACTAAGATACTGCTCTGGACAGCGTTAGGAGTGGTGTTGGCTTTTTATGGGCTTTTGACTTGCGTAGTCACGATCCTGTCGCCGGATAAACTCACTCCTATCGTCAATAAGGTTGCAAATAAGATGCTGGATGCAGATGTTGAGATTGGACGCATCGAATTATCGGCCAAAGCCTCATATCCATTTCTTCGGCTCGATATTGATTCGGTGTGTATAACGGTGCCTGATATTAAAAAGATAAAAACAGATACTGCGCTTCATTTGCCCGATTATGCCGATACATTGTTTGTGGTTGACAGATTCATAGGAGAACTGAACATGCCTAAGCTTATGTTGGGTAAAGTCGATATACGCAATATTGATTTATATGGGCCATCGGCTAATATCATCATAGTAAATGATTCAATCAATAATTTTAATATAATAAGGCAATCTGATAGCGACGATAGCGAAAACGGCAGCATAGATGGCGCCGATATTGCGTTAAAACGTTTTTCTATTTCTGGAGCGAGAGATTTTCGGTTTTATAATGCGTCCACGGCGATAGAAGCGAGCATCGGAGTTGAAACTTTAATAGAGCGCGATGAGATTGAGCCTACCTATATGCTGACTTTCAATGGTAATTTTAAGAGTGGTCTTCTTCACGATTATAATCTGTTACGTCTCCCGGTAACGCTCGATGGAGAAATCGGTTGGAACGCTGCTGTACCTCACAAAGTTGATTTTAGAAAATTTACATTGGGTCTCGCATGGCTAAGGATTATGCTCGACATGGGTATAGATTTTGGCGAAGAACTACTTGTGAAAAACTTTAACGCCTCATGCTATGGAATTAAGGTCCATGACCTTTTGACTTTTGTGCCTGATGAGATTTCAAGAGAATATGAATTAACTTCACTTAGAACAGACGCAGAGATATCTTTGGACGTCAGGCTTGACAGTGCTTTTAATCTCGACCGTGACAGTGTGCCGTATGCAACAATGACATTAGATTTGCCCCCCTGTAAATTACAATATGGCAAAGCGAGATTTGAGAAATTATCGGCCTTGGTTAATGTTGAGCTCCGAGGCAACAATCTTGCAGAAGCCATAGTCCAGCTTGACCATCTTGATGTGGCTGGTCCTGCAACTGAGTTGTCCTTTAGTGGAGTGGCCAATAGTCTCACCGATGATCCGGCTTTTGATGTTAAAGTAGAAGGTTATACTAATCTCGCAAAGCTGCCGCCTCCACTGATGAGATTTATCGACGGTTACGTGTCTGGTAAGCTACAAGCCTCAGTCAATATGATTGGCCGTGCGTCGATGTTTGACCGAAATAATTTCCATAAACTTAGATTTGATGGAGATATAGATGGAAGCAAGCTATATTGGCTTGCCTCAGACACGGCAAATATGGTGTTGATTAATGACGCATGCCTTAAATTTGATTCAGATATGCGCTATCAAGAGGGTGAGAATCCTTTGTTGGCGGCAACCTTTAAGGCTGATACTGCTGAGGTGCTTTCAGGAGGAGTAAGCGTTAATGTCACAGATTTGACACTTGGAATAGGAGTGACAAACCAGAAGCGCAGTGAGGACACAACGATTGTAGTCCCGATGGGCGGAGGTATAAAATTCGCAACCCTTAATGTTACTTCGATTACAGATTCGGCAGGAGCGAGATTCCGCGATGTCGGAGGTCGAGTGGTCATGAGGCGCTTTAAAGATATGGCTCGAGTGCCGGAGTTCTTGCTCGACCTTACGATAAACCGCATGTCGGCAGGAAGTAAAGATGCGCGAATGCTCTTTTCTGGCTCAAAACTTCATGTTGACCTTCATAAGCGGCCAGTGGGTCGATTTGCCAAAGAGGTTAAACACACTGCTGACTCTATCTCTAAATCACGACCTGATCTGTCACCAGACTCTGTCTATGCGCTCGCGCTTGCTCACCGGCGTCATCACAAGAGCAAACATCATCGCGTCCACGCCGAGATGACTGATTCGTTGACAGAAATAATTGATTGGGGAACGACAAAGGCATTCAGTAAATTTCTGCTCAATTGGAATATAAATGGTACGCTGACATCACATCGCGCCGGATTGTTCACGCCTCATTTTCCACTTCGCAATAGGTTAGACAGCCTCAATATAGCCTTTAACAATGATACTATATTGTTAAAACAAATAGCTTATAAGGTCGGTCGCTCTGACTTCCTCGCGGATGGGCGTATAACAAATGTCAAAGGCGCACTGACAGCTAAAAAGCGTCTGTCGCCGTTAAAGGTCGAGTTTGAGGCTATGAGCGATACTGTCGATGTAAACCAATTGGCGGACGGATTCTTTAGAGGCGCAGCTCATCGCGAACATCGGAACACAACATCACTTTCAGCCCTCGATGCGATTGACAATGACTCGCTGTTTGAAAAAGAAATCAGCGGCGCCTATCTTGAGGAGAAAGATAGTATTGCACCCTTCATTGTCCCTGCTAATATTCAAGCAGATGTGAAACTTAGGGCAAATAATATACTTTATTCCGACCTCCTTTTGCATGGTCTTACCGGCAATGTCTTGTTGTATGACGGAGCTATCAATCTTCATCAGATGAAAGCTGCGTCAGATGTCGGCTCGATTGATTTGTCTGCGTTGTATTCCGCACCAAAAGCTGAAGATATGCGCTTTGGATTTGGGTTAAAGGTCAACGGCTTCGATATCGCAAAATTTGTCGACCTTGTCCCTGCTTTAGACTCTATTATGCCGCTTCTACGAGACATTTCGGGTATCATAAATGCCGATATTGCTGCGACGGTCGATATTTCGCCAGATATGACACTTGATTTGCCTACGCTTTCTGCGGCGGTTAAACTTCAGGGTGACTCATTGCAGTTGCTTGATGCCGATTCGTTTAGAACTATTGCAAAATGGCTGATGTTCAAAGACAAACAGAGAAATATTATCGACCATATGAACGTCGAAGTGATTATATCTGATAACCAGATGCAACTTTTCCCGTTTATATTTGACATTGACAGATATAAAATCGGCGTGCAAGGTCATAATGACTTGGCATTGAACTTCAATTATCTGATTTCAGTGCTCAAATCGCCGCTTCCGTTTAAATTTGGCATCACTATAAAAGGAAATCCGGAGCATTATAAGATAAGGCTTGGTCGCGCCAAGTTTGATGAGAAACAGGCCATAGAACGGCGTCTCGTTGTCGACACGGCACGAGTCAACTTGATTGACCAGATAGAAAACGTGTTCCGCCGTGGAGTTAGAAAGGCTGAATTTGCAAAACTAAACCTGCCAAAAGACAGTAAGGTTGCAGTCGACATAAATCTCGACGACAGCCCGATATCTGCCTCTGACTCATTACTCTTTATTAAAGAGGGGCTCATACCGGCTCCAGTGGTAAAAGATGCACAAACTGAATTGAAAAAGAAATGACAACATTTAAAGATATACTTGCCGATTACAAGGTCAGACACAGATACCAGCGCCTTCAACCATTGGCGGCGTTGATTGACATGGATGGCACGCTTTATGACTCGATGGGTAATCATGCCGAAGCATGGCGTATAATGTGTGAAGAAAATGGCTTGGCTGTTAGCCGTGACGAGTTTTTTCTATATGAGGGCATGACAGGCGCCCAGACAATAGACTTGATTATGCAGCGTTGCCGAGGCCGCCATGCCACGCCTGAAGAATGTGTGCAGCTTTACCATCGTAAAACCGAGATATTTAAACAGTTGCCTGAGGTGTCGCCGATGCCTGGCGCGCAAGCGCTTACCGACTTGATGAAAGAAGTAGGCATGAGACGGGTGCTTGTGACTGGTTCGGGACAAAATTCATTGCTCAACAGACTGGAGATAGACTATCCAGGGGTGTTTCTGGATGGCATGCGAGTAACATCTCGTGATGTCACTCACGGTAAACCCCATCCCGAGCCATACATACGCGGCATGCAGTTGGCACAAGTCACTCCATCGCAAGCAATAGCAATCGAAAATGCTCCATTGGGGGTAAAGTCTGCGGCAACCGCAGGCGCATTGACGATTGGCGTTGTCACCGGACCTGTGCCTCGCGCCGAACTCGAAGGGGCTGGAGCTGCCATCGTTTTTGACTCTATGCCCGAGTGTGCAGAGGCTTTCCCTCAACTATTATATGAAATGCTGACTTTATAACATACAAGCATTATGTCGCAAGAACTTATATTTACCAATCATCCAGGAGAAGCGATAGACAAGTTGGTGTCTGGCTTAAAGCCCAATGCCGTATATGTAATTGTCGATACCAATACTCATAGGGAAGTATTGCCTTTGCTTTCGGCTATGTCTGCGGCTGTGCGAAGCGCTCAGGTGATAAGTTGTGATGCAGGTGACGTGAATAAGGGTCTGGACGCGCTATCGGAAATTTGGCGGCAGCTGAATACCCAAGGTGCTACTCGCTCCTCCTTGATAGTAAATGTTGGCGGCGGAATGATTACGGACATGGGAGGTTTTGCAGCGGCAACGTTTAAGCGAGGAATACATTTTATTAATGTGCCGACAACGTTGTTAGCTGCGGTGGATGCATCAGCTGGTGGCAAAACCGGTATTAACTTCAATGGTTGTAAAAATTAAGTCGGCGTATTTGCAGAAGCCGATGCAGTAGTGATTTCAACAATTTTTTTCAAAACCCTCCCCACAGAGGAAC
>CAMWQZ010000036.1 GCA_947176515.1 uncultured Bacteroidales bacterium
AAACCAACTCAATCGTGTCATAACCTAAAAGCCACCCTGACGAATTTGGTATTCGTCAGACGTTTAGCGATTATTAGTAAAGGACTGATTCATAACACCCTGAATGTGATACCTTCAGGGTAATATAAACGCGTTTAGCGCAGCGCGGCGTAGCCGTGCGTCTTTTATTTAGCCTGCGGCAAATTGAGCGTTTAGCTCAATGCAGCCACAGGTTGACGTCGCATCATCCCCCCATAAAAGTTCCGCGTTTAGCGGAACGACTTCTCGCATATTGCAAGTATAGTTGTCCCTCTAAGCGCGGAACTTGATGTTTGGTAGGTGCTAAACGCTCAATTTGTCACATGCTAAATACAAGGCGCGCTGTAACAAAAAAGACCGCCGGGGCGGTCTTTTTTCATAATATATTTGCCTAAAATCTTATAGCCAAACTACTGTTGTCACAGAGTGTTTGCCATTGAGGTAATAAGCGGCGCGTATCTGCTCACATCCATTAGGAAGGGCAACTGGCTCAGTGTAGACAGGTGATTTTTCTGTGGGCGCGCTTCCGTCAAGAGTGTAGTGAATTTCACCCTTGCCTGCATAAGGCGCATTCATCATAATCTTGCCATCAACAACCTTCACACCCGGTTGACGGAGGTGATAGTTATAGTTGTCCTTCTCCCATGCAGGGATTTCACGGTTAGCAATTACCGAGTTGTAATCTGCATTGGTGTATGTCGGGGTGCTGTTCCATGCGCGTTCTGCGAGACCGAGTATATTGGGGAGCATACGCATTTCGAGATCGGCTGCGCTGCGTATTGTCTCCGACCATAATTGACCTGAAAGACCATAAATCTTCTCACGGTCACCGGGTTGCATTACCACGAGTTCTTCAGGATAACCACCGAGAGCGATAAACTCATCGACGGGAGTGCTCCATGTCAGACCGCGTTCTTCGGGGTGATAGCTCGGGGCTATATCAAAATAGAAACGGTTGACATTGCTGAGAACCAACGGATAATTGCCATCGAGAGCCTGACGAGAAGGAGCATCGGGTGTTGACAGCGACTTAGTCCAGCTATTGACAGCGTATGTATTTGGAGCAACTGCCTCATCATAAGAAGCAGGGCGGTCGCAGACAACTTCCTGCCATCCGGCAATCTTCACACCCTTTTCTTTAAGCATATCTGAAACGCGCTGGTTGAACACTCCGTGCATTTCGTGGTCAGAGAAGTCTTTTCTAACGCCATAACCCTCTGAAGTCAAATTGAAAGCACCATCAGGACGTTTGCCTGTTGTGCCATGCTCTTCTCGGTAGCGGTTAACCGAGGGCGCTCCGCCCCATGCGCCGTGAGGCACTTCGTCACCACCGATATGGATAGCCGGAAGTTCTACGCCTGCACGCTGATAGAGCTCGATAATTCCATCATAAACCTTGTCGAGGAACGCATACGATGACTCAAGCGCAGGATTTAGCACATTGTCGTGGAACGACTGAGCCGATGTGTAGACCGATGTATCGCCGTCCTCAATCAAGCGGAGCGACGCGTCGCCTGTAGTGCGGTAGCGTTTTTCCATCGCCTTGATGGCAGCACGGGCGTGACCGGGAGTCTCAACTTCGGGAAGCACCTTAACGCCAAGGCTGTCAGCATAACGGAGCATGTCGATGAAATCCTCTTGAGTGAAGTAACCGTTGGCAGTGCCTTCGGTGGTGTTGGGGTCACCATTACCTGCGTGAATCTGAGCAATGAAGTCAGCTTCGTCAAGCGTATATCCGCGGCGAGCACCCACCTCTACGAGCTCGGGCAAGCCAGGAATATCCAGACGCCATGCGTCATCATCACTGAAGTGGAAGTGCAGATGATTGAGGCCGTAACGAGCGAGCAGGTCGATGATTCGGCGCATTTCTGCCGGAGTCTGATAGTTGCGTGAAATATCAATCATCACCGCGCGGTAAGCGAAGTCAGGTTCGTCCTCTACAATAGCGTTGGCTACGGTCGGACCGGCAAATCCGGCTATGAGGTTTTCTGCGCGCTGGCGAGCCATATTCATAAATGCCGGAGCAGCCTCTACTGTTGCAACATTGTCAGCAATAGTAATAGTATATTTTTCGCCTACTGAAGGGTCGGCGGCCTTCTCTACAATCTGAATGTCGGCCACTGTCGACTCGCCGTCGGTCAGCGTTACCTTTTTGAACGACGGGATAGCCTCGTAATCGCTGGGGGCGTCGGCTAAAAGAGTTTCGTTGAATTCATAGATATCCTCACCATTAGGCATACGATCTTTTCCAGGGAGCGAATACTGGTCACGGCGCGCAATCATCGACGCGAACTCAAGTTCTACCGGTGATGTCGTGCCATCAAAATTCGCTGTGTGAACTCCGTCGGGGGCATAGCAGATAGCGCGGAGCATATCGTCAACACGGATATCCACAATAACTGTGTCACCTTCAGCAGCACGGAAACGAGGAGAAGAGATGCAGTAATAACCCGGGATAATCTCAATCAGAGTGTCGGCCGGATTAAGCGGTCTCATGGTCCGAGCAAATTGGTTAAACGCCAGACGGTCAAAATCATGATTGCCCGTAATCGTAAAGCGTTGCACGTAGTAGTTACCTGATTCATCGGTCTGATTGCCCAGCGTCTCCCACTGCACATGGGTTGTCTTAGGTGACGAACCGCACGATGCCATTGCGAGAGCCAGAGCAATAGCCGGCAATGCATTTGTAAATTTCATGTAATGTTGATTTTATGGTTGTTATATAACTTTCCAACCACAAAGATAACACAAAAAACCGAACTATCATCACCCCATCTCCCTTTAAATCAAAACCACAGCGTTGCTTTACCCCCCAAATTGTAGGGGCGCACCCTGGTGCGTCCGCCTAAACACCAACATCACAACCCATTAACAACCAATATCATCACAACAAAAATATCTCATTAACCGCGACACCAAATCAGAAGTCGCACTAATCCATCCTTTTCATATTTATTTACTGATTCAATTCGTCTTCAAACGACCAGATTTTCGATGTAATATCTTCGACAACTAAAGTCCCGACAGGATTATGGACGTTAAACTTTAGTTCAAGAACATATCCAAATCCACTATCAGGCACCCCAAAATCAGCTGAAAAAATAATAGAGTCATTTCTAACCTCTTTGAAATACAAGGTGAATAGAGCCCAGTCCTTTAATCCTGCCGTATCCTCAAAAGGAAACCTTTTTGTTAGAGACTCACGATTAATATAAACAGTGTCTGATTTTTGCTCTAAAGAATTTATCGGATTAAAAACGATACGCCCGATTCTTCCGTAAAAAATAATATCATAATCTACAATGTGGTCATTGATATCATATTCACCACCACCCGTAACAGCTGTAACATATTCTTTGGAATCTAACGTTTCTTGGATTCTTGAGCTTACTTTCCAATCTCCTATAATTGTGTCAAATACCAGGTATCCGGACTCATTCCTTTGGTTAGGATGCCACAAATGGGCATATAATATTGGCTTTTCTTGTTCAAACGCCTTAGTGCTTTCGCTTTGAATATCGGAAGCCGTTTCGACTGTTTCTGTTACATCTTCTAATTCAGTAATAGTGTCATTTATCGAATTTTTGATAGATTTCTTACCACCGTTAGTGCACGAAAACAATAACACCGTAAAAATACAAAACATTAAATTTTTCATCGTAAATCATCTTTAATATGACAACAAAAATATCTCATTAACCGCGAGAAATAAGACATATACCCAATGCTAATAAAAGAAATACAATAATTGTGATAGATTTTTTCATAAACGAATTTCCGTTGAGAACATAAATAGACTAATTAGTATCTGAATTATCAAAATAATCGTTGACGGGCATATGCATACGCGATTCAATTTCCATAAATACAGAAATTTCTTTGTCTCTTCGCAAAGTTACTATGAAATTTCACTTATTGCAACAGTAAGTTACATGTTATAAAACATATTTGTGGTTTGTTTGACGCAGACTAAATGCCCAGAGTGATAAGTCGTTCCGCTAAACGCGGAACCTTTATCGAGTGGAATCAACGTCACCCGTGGCTGCATTAAGCTAAACGCTCAATTTGCCACGGGCTATTCTAAAGACGCACGGCTACGCGCGCTGCGCTAAACGCGTTTTATAGTTCTGACAAATATCAAATTCGCGGCCAATATACAAATACACCCCATCGCCAATATTCGCGTTAGCGCAGCGCAGCGTAGCCGCGCATCTTGTATTTAGCCTGCGGCAAATTGCGCGTTTAGCGCTATGCAGCCACAGGATTTACAAACCAACCCAACAACAGGTTCCGCGTTTAGCGGAACAACATCCAAAGCACTCATTAACCGCAACACCAAATCAGAAGTCTTTATTCGACAAATAGATGCTTATCGATTGTGGAATCCTGATTAGAATAAAAGATATATGGGACTCGCCGACCTCTTACCAAATTTGTTTCACACCAATACATCCCTAATGAATCTATCCACGAAAATTCATGCGCAGTCTCGAAGAAGCGTGGGTCGTTAATCCCATAGCTATATTTTACATCGCTTTGTGGCGTATAATTTCCTCTTAGGTTATTATAATATCTTTTTAAATCCCACATTGCCTCAAATTTAAAAGGATAGTCAAGTACAGCCATAAAACCTTCCGGATAGATCTTGAATGATTTGTCTTTAGAATCACGAAGACCAATTATCGCGTACCCGTCATAATTAATACCTCCTTTCCTATTAGTAAAGTTAGGGCTTTTATCACGGACAGTAACAAGGGCAACACATTTAAGACTGTCAGCGCTATATGAGATACTACCGACTTCGACTTCGAGCCATTCATTTGCAGGCCTCGGAACCGTAAAAAACTTTTTCCTATCATAGTCCCAATAAAATGCCCTGCCTCCAAAAATACTGCTCGAATAGATATTTAAAGAGTCTGGCAAATCTTCGAAAACCGAGTTGTAAGTAAAACCATCAGGATGCCATAACAATTCCCTTCGGATAGTCTCTACATTATCTAAAAAAGCTTGCTCAATGTGATATTTATCTCTCAAATATAGTTCACTTTTATTTCCCTCACATGAACTGAGAAAAATGAGAACCATCATCGTTCCTAATATTTTCATAACCTTAATCATATGAGATCTCCATGTCTTATCAGATAATGCAATTTTCAAGTTTCAGATTCTTGAATACCAAATTCCTATCCTCTCTTGCCCTTAATCAGCCCAAAAAGCGTCGGGATAATCATTACTAATGATGTGGCGGCGATGATTAGGGCCATGTCGGTGATGCTGATGGGGCAGACGTTAAACATCGGACCTCCGATATAGACAATCGCTATCTGACCGATGAATATCACCGCAAGAGTCGAGAAAAACACTAAGCTATGGCGCGCATCGTGGAACGCCGTGTGGCCGCTGGCAAAAGCACGGGCATTAAACAGATTCCAGAACTGCAGGAACACAAATATTGTAAAGAATATTGTCAGGTCGTAAGTCGTCAGTGCGCCCCCACCAGGCTTGCTGACCAATGCTGAGAAAAATTCTCCCAAATTAAAATCTGCAAGTCTTTCAATCGGACTGACGCGGAAATATTCCATAATGCCATAAAGCAGAACCGTGAACAACAATCCTACACCAATTATACGCGCATACATCGGCCGGGTAATGATAAAGTCACTCGATTTTCGGGGTTTATGGTTCATAACCTCCTCACTCGGTGGGAGTGAAGCAAGCGCAAGCGCGGCAAAAGTGTCCATAATCAGGTTGACCCATAGCATCTGAGTCACGGTCAACGGAGATTCAGTGCCAGTAAAGGCGCCTATAACCACTATTACACACGCCACAAGATTGACAGTCAACTGAAAGAGTATAAATCTCTGGATATTCTGATATAGCGAGCGCCCCCACATCACAGCCTTTGTGATAGAGGCAAAAGAGTTGTCCATGATGGTTATATCAGACGCTTCTTTGGCTACAGCTGTTCCGTCGCCCATCGACAAGCCAACTTGAGCCGCGTTGAGCGCAGGCGCATCGTTTGTGCCGTCACCCGTAACAGCCACAACCTCACCAAGACGTTGTAACGTCTGCACAAGTCGCGACTTATCAGTCGGACGAGCTCGCGACATCACCTTTATTGCCTTAGCCCTGCGCATCGCCTCTTCATCGCTCAGCGCCGCCCATTCTGGGCCGGAGATATGAGCTTCTTCGCCGTCACTATCACTCCACAGACCGATACGGCGACCAATCTCACAGGCCGTACCCGGAGTATCGCCGGTCACAATCTTAACACCGATACCCGATTTAAGTGTTTGGCGTATAGCGGCTGGAACTTCATCTCTGACAGGGTCAGCAATAGCGCAAATACCGATAAAAACCAATTCGATTTCGGGATTGACCTTGCCATCAGTAATTACATTCTCAATATTCTCAGGCACAAACGCGTAAGCGAAACCAAGCGTGCGCATAGCTTTTGCCTGATAACCAACCAATTCTGTTTCAACAGCCTCTCTCGTCATATCTCCAGCAAGAGTCTTTGAAGCAGCAAGCACCATTTCTGGCGCTCCTTTAACATAAACAACTCGTTTTCCGAGCAATGGCGAATCAACCACCGTCGCCATATATTTTCTTTGAGTCGAGAATTGTAGCTGCTCAACGATTGCAGCATCTTCGCGTAACTTCAGATAGTCACGGCCGTTGTCATATAGCCATAACAATAGCGCTCCCTCGGTGGGATTCCCGACTGGCGAGGGCTTGCCCGACTCATCATAATTCAAAAATGCAGTCGAGTTAACGGCAATGCCTTCAGCGATTATATCGGCATGCTCACCTTCAGAAGGCAAACGGCCGTCAACGCCAAGCCAAGCGAAATCAGTTGACTCAACCGTCATGCGATTCATTGTCAAAGTGCCTGTCTTGTCGGTACATATCACCGTCGTTGCGCCCATCGTCTCACAGGCATGCAGCTTGCGCACAAGGTTATTCGACGCAAGCATACGCCTCATGCTAAGCGCGAGGCTCAACGTCACGCTCATCGGCAGACCTTCAGGCACCGACACTACGATAAGCGTTATTGCGAGCATGATGGTTGTCAGGGAATAATCAATTGCTTCAAGCGTCGTTGCGTCGCCCCAATTAAACATGGCGCATCGCCCCACAACGATAAGGCCACCTACAATATAACTTGCCGTAGCAATAAGTTTGCCGAGTCGTTCGAACTGCAAAGTTAGCGGAGTCTTAACACCGTTGTCAATCTGCGCCGCTTCATAGACCTTACCATACTGCGTAGCGTCGCCGACAGCTGTTACTTCCATCAGTCCTCGGCCCTCTATGACTGTCGACCCCTTAAGCACCATATCTGAAGCATAGGTCGCATCGCCGTCACGTTCCGACTCAAGATGCGACTTGCCGACCTGAGGCTCACCCGTGAGCGAACTTTCATTGACAAGCAAATCCATTGAATCGAGCAGACGCCCGTCGGCCACAATCTCGTCGCCCTGTTCGAGCAACACAAGGTCACCGACCACCACTTCTCGGCGCGGTATCTGCTTCACTCCGCCCGAGCGAATAACCTTTACGAGCAGGTCATCGTTGACCTGGTTTAGTATCTCAAATTTCCTGTCTGCGCTCACCTCAAGCCAAAAGCCTATGAGCGTTGCAAGCGCGATGGCAAAAAATATGCCTGTAGGTTCAAAAAACACCGAAACGCCTTTAGCGCCGATAGAAAATTCATAAACTGATATTCCTATCGAAAGTAGCAGCGCGACAAGGAGCACCTTAATCAGCGGATCGCTGAAACAACCGAGGAATTTTCGCCACAGCGAAGGTCGCGGCGGAGGTGTCAGCACATTCTCGCCGTGAGCGGCGCGCGATTGTTCGACTTGTTGCGGAGTGAGGCCTTGAGGTGTTTTTTGATTGTTCATCTACGAGGATTAAATATGATTTGTTTTCCTTTACTGCTATCATCTATAACGCCGCCGGCGTATACAAGTTTGCCATTGACCCACGTCTTGGCAATCTTGTGGCGCAACATCTCTCCGGCCATCGGCGTCCATCCGCAGAGGCTCAGAGCGTCATCATCAATGATGGTGACAGGCTCATTCAGTCTCTCGACTAAAACCAGGTCGGCGAAATAGCCTTCTGCTACGCGACCTCGGTCTACAACGCCAAACAGTCGCGCAGGGCTATCCGACATCACCCGTGTCACCAGCCTCGGCTCATATAATCCAAGCATCACGGGCAGCGAAAATTGCACCATCGG
>CAMWQZ010000037.1 GCA_947176515.1 uncultured Bacteroidales bacterium
GTAGAGCCACCTATAGTGCCACGAATACCAGAAATCGATTTAATAAGTGTCATATAAAGCTTAGATAATGAATGTTATATGTTTATGTTAATTTACAAATTAATTGAGCAGGATTTTAAATCAGATTTTTGGACGGTAGTAGCGGATGGTGAAAAGGTAGGGCTGCACCTCAGCTAACTCACTTGTGATGCCATATTGAGACTTAACCACAAGGTTAACCTGACAGTCAACCGGGAGATAGGCCAACGGACGCTGAATGCCGGCACCCCACTGCGACGAACTTTCAAGCGAAAAGTTGTTGTAACGGAACGATGTGTTGGGCTGGCCCATGTCATCGTCGTTACCACCGCCATAATTGAACTTGCCGTCTTCGTAATATCTCAAATTGTAACGAGTGTAACGGAAATATATCAGGTCATCATCCTTAGCCATGTTGCCGGGTGTGCCGGGATTGATCACCTGCATATAAAGCTGTCCTTCTTCGTCGAGGCGATAGTATGGAGCATCTTTACCGGTTTCAAACACAGTGTCGGCAGGAATATCGTTATACACAATATTATCTGCCAAGAAATTATTGACATAGTGATCTTCGCTTTCGAGCAGTTCGGCGTAAGTCTTTCCGTCGTTGCATGACGCAAGCGCCCATGTGAGAGCGGCTGCAAGCGAGGCGAAAATAATTTTAAACTTCATATATATTATTGTATTGCTGGGTTACTTATTTTACTTTTTCCTCTTTACAAAGGTTTTTGTCGATATATTTCTCTTTATTCTCTTTTAGGAGCGAGCGGAACAAGTTAGCACACTCTTCGAGCGAACCGGGGAACTCTCCGCCAGCCGCATTAAGGTGACCGCCACCGCCGAAATAATCCTTACAGAGCTCATTGACCGGGAAATCGCCAAGACTGCGCATCGACACCTTGACATAGCCATCCTCTTCGCGCAAAAAAGCTGAATAGACGATGCCAGGGATGGCAAGCGGCCGATTGACCAGTCCCTCGGTGTCACCTTTGACATAATGGAAGCGGTTCAGCTCGTCGCGAGTCAGACAAATCAGCGCGGCGTTGAAGTCGTTAAACACCTCCATACGCTCGAGCAACGCATAGCTTGTCAGACGCAGGCAGTTCTCAGTCGTGCGATTTAGCAACCGGTTGTAAAGTTCTACCTTGTCAGCACCTTTTCTGACAAGCTCTGCCTCAATGATATATGCGTCGGGGTCATTGGCGTTGTAGGCAAAGTTGCCCGTATCGGTCATCATACCTGCCAACAGACACGATGCGGCGTCCTTGTCAATGATATTGAAGAGCTCAAGACGGCAAAGCACTCTGAATAGCAGCATGCATGTCGACGACATCTCAGGATGAGAAATCGTCACTTCAGCAAAATCACCGGGGTGGAGGTGATGGTCAATCATCACCTTGGGCGCTTTCGAAGCTTCGACATAAGGAGCCAGACGGTCGATGCGTTTCAACTCATTGAAGTCAAGGCAGATTATAAGGTCGGCCTTTGCGAAAAGCGATGCAGCGAAATCAGTGTATCGCGACCCGACAATAACGTCTTTCGCTCCTGGCAGAAACATAAGCTGTTGCAGGGGTTGGTCAGGAACAATAACCGCTACATCCTTTCCTGTATTAGAGAGCACACGTGACAATGCAAGCGAAGAGCCCATCGCATCGCCGTCGGGCGAAAGATGGGCAGTTATCACTATGCGGCGCGCCCCGTCAATCAGACGGGCGAGCTGCTTAATCTTTTTTTCATCCAAGACTCGCGATATCATTACTTGTTCTCAAATTAAGATGCAAAGATAACACGATAATCTGTTTTATTGCAAAGATAATGCGAGCTTTGTGAAAAAATTTAAAGTATTTTATAACTTATTTAATAAGATAGCGCGAGCAATAGTAATTATGGGGCCGTATCAGGCTATTTCACGCTTGACTTCATCAGTCCAAGCCTTGATGCGAGCGTCTGACAAATCAGGATGGTTAACCTCGTCGAGAACCAAGCCGACGAAACTGCCATCACGCTCAGCCTTTGATTCCGAGTAGTCATAGCCATCGCCGTTAAAGCGGCCAATCATCTCGGCGCCGGTATCTTTCATAGCGTCATAGATTTCGCCGACAGCGTCACAGAATGTTCCGCTCATAGACTCGTCACCGCAACCAAAGACAGCGATTTTCTTGCCCTGGAGGTCAAGAATCTGTGCACCGGCTATGAAATCATACCAGGCATTAGCAAGCTCGCCAGCACCCCAAGTGCTTGAACCGAGCACCAGCACATCATAGTCGCCTAACGTGGTCGGTGAAAGTTTAGCCACATCATGAACATCCGTGTCTGCTACGCCTAATTCTTTAGCTATGCGACGAGCCACATCAGCTGTTGTACCTGTCTCTGAACCATAAAAAACACCTATCTTTTTCATAATAATTTCTTTTTAGCTATTTTGTTTATTCTACTTGTCTTTCTTAAAAACGCCTCAGACGTCTCACTTGTTGACTCCGCGCGTTAGATAATTTTTGCATTTTAACAAATTATTTGTAATTTTGCGTCATTACAACATAATGACACAAGTCAATCAATCTACAATAACTATATAAAACATTATTAATCATGATTATCCAGCTAAAAGACATCAACAAAACCTATCCGGGTGTTGTGCCTCTCCATGTGCTGAAGGACATCAACCTCGAAATTGACCGCGGCGAACTCGTGGCAATTATGGGCGCGTCGGGTTCTGGCAAATCTACCCTTCTTAACATTCTCGGCATTCTTGACAATTACGACTCAGGAGAGTATCATCTCGATGGCGTGTTAATCAAGAATCTAAGCGAAAACCGTGCCGCCGAACTGCGTAACCGCCTTATCGGTTTTGTGTTTCAATCATTCAATCTTATCAGCTACAAAAACGCAGTCGAAAACGTTGCCCTGCCATTGTTCTATCAAGGTGTGTCGCGCCGTAAGCGAAATGCTCTCGCGATGGAACAACTCGAACGCATGGGACTCGCCGACCGAGCCCATCACCTGCCTGGAGAGCTGTCTGGCGGACAGAAACAGCGTGTCGCTATAGCTCGTGCTCTTATTACGAAACCATCAATAATCCTTGCCGACGAACCGACGGGCGCGCTTGACTCAACGACGTCGCACGACGTGATGAACCTTTTCCGCGAGCTTAATGCCGAAGGCATGACTATCATCATCGTCACCCACGACCCCGGAGTCGGCGCTGCGACCAACCGCATAATCCGCATCTCTGACGGCCGCATCGTGCCCGACGAACCGATTATCACCGACATCAAACCCCAAATCATCGTCTGAGCCATGTTTGACCTTATCAACGAAATAGGCCAGACCATACGTAATAATAAATTGCGTACTGGTCTGACAGGCTTTGCCGTAGCATGGGGCATATTCATGCTCATCATCCTACTCGGCCTTTCGCGCGGCGTCATGAGCGGATTTGAGGAAAGTTCAAGCAAGCGCGACCTGAACACCATAAACGTATGGCGAGGCGTAACCTCAATGCCCTACAAAGGCTACAACAAAGGACGACAGATAAAACTGAAAGCCTCTAACGTCAATGACCTCAACACGTCGCACAATAAATATATCAGCAAAGCGACGGCCTATAATTACATAGACTCCGCCAAGGTTTCCGGGCCAAAAGATTATGTATCAGGGGGCATAACCGGCATGCCTCCTGAATCTGCTCGCGATCAATGGATTGATGTATTCGCCGGCCGCTTCATCAATCAGGCCGATATGGACAACCAGCGAAAAGTCATAGTCTTATCACGTAAGACTGCAAAAACAATTTTTGGTTCTGACTCAACCGACGTAATTGGCAAACACGTTAAATCTCTTGGATTGGCATGGACTGTCATTGGTCTCTACACTCGAGAATGGAACGAAGACGAAAGTTTCGTGCCATTCACCACTGCTGTAGCGCTCTCTGGCGGCGACCCGGCAATATGGTCGATTAAAGTCTTTACTGACAATGTTACCGACGAGGCTTCGGGACTGGCCGCAGAGGATGCCATACGTGGAGAGTTAGCTAAAATCCATCAATTTGACCCTAACGACCACAGCGCTGCCCCAATGAACAACCGATTCCTCAACTACCTGCAAAGCAAGGAAGGTATGAAGATACTCGACTATGTTGTGTGGGTGATAGGTATATTAACCATGGTTTCAGGCATAATTGGGGTGAGCAACATTATGTTTGTATCTGTCCGCGAGCGCACTCACGAAATAGGCATCCGCCGCGCCATAGGTGCCAAACGCCGAAACATCCTCACTCAGATTATTCTGGAAAGTGTAGCCATCACAACGATTTTTGGATATTTAGGAGTGGTGATGGGTACTATCGTTATGCAGATTCTCGATATGCTTTTCGGCAGTGGATCACAAGGCAGGAGTCCATTCGGCACTTTGAGCGTCGACCTCAACATAGCCCTCAAAGTCACCGTGGTGCTCATTATCGCCGGTGCACTCGCAGGTCTCTTCCCTGCTCTAAAAGCAACCAAAGTCAAACCAGTCGAAGCTCTGCGCGACGAATAAACTCACCGTACAGATATGAAAAATCCAATCTTCGACTTAGAAAACTGGCGCGAAATCGGTGCAACCCTCGCCCGAAACAAAACGCGCACATTCCTGACTGCATTTGGCATTTTCTGGGGCACAGCGATGCTTGCCATGTTATGGGGCGGAGCCCATGGCGCTGAAGGCATGCTCCGAAGAAATTTTGCCGGATTTGCCACTAATTTCGGTGCTGTCTTCCCAAACACCACATCTGTGGCATACAAAGGTTTCAATAAAGGTATGAGCTGGTCTATGACCCAGCAGGATATCGACGCCATACGCAAGGTTACCCCAAGCATTGAGCATTCGACAATAATGTATAACAACTACGGCAACGTTGCCTATGGCACCAACTCAACAACTGCAAGAATTTCAGGCTACGAACCTGCCTTTTCCAAAATCAACACTGCGGTAGTCTACTCGGGCCGATTGCTTAATGATGCAGACGAGGCTCAGGGCAGTAAAGTCGCATTGCTTGGCAAAGACCTCGCGGCTAAACTCTTCGGCGTAGAAGACCCACTTGGCAAAATGATTAGTGCCAAAGGCATCTATTTTAGAGTGATTGGTGTTATAGGTCAGATGTCTGATGCAAGCATTAGCGGACGATATGATGAAGCTGTCGTCATCCCTGCATCGACCTTTCGCCGCGTCTACAACACAGGCAATAACATAGACTTTTTTATGTACACAGCGTCTCCGGGCCATAAGCCAAAGGACATTGAACCATATATACGCCGTGTCATCTGCGCCAATCACCCTATCTCGCCTGACGACGATAAAGCATTGTGGTTTATGGATATTACCGAAATGTTTGAAATGGTTGACAATATGTTTCTCGGCTTCAGTCTGCTCGCACTATTCGTCGGTACTGGCTCTTTAGTCGCCGGCCTAATCGGAATCGGCAATATAATGTGGATTATTGTCAAAGAGCGCACCCAGGAAATCGGCATACGGCGAGCTATCGGAGCAAAACCGCGCGACATCACCACCCAGATTCTTTGCGAGAGTGTGGCTCTTACTATTGTAGCCGGCATTGCCGGTGTATGTTTCGCCACAATAGTGCTTGCGATTGTCGACCACGCAACGACCGACCCCCTGCTTGGTTCGCCCGGATTCGTCCTCACATTTTCTCAGGCCGTCGGTATCGCCATAACATTCATCATCCTTGGCACTGCCGCCGGAACACTCCCAGCCATAAAGGCTATGCGCATCAAACCAATCGAAGCTATGCGCGACAAATAACAGAATTTTAATAATGTAACTAATAACTACACATCTAAAAAATATGAAACGCTTTTTCAAAATTCTAATTTGGGTAATCGTAGCCGCTGTCTTTGTCGGCACATTTGTTTTCCTTTACAAAAACTCTCAGCCCAAAGTTGTGACTTATCAGATTGTAAGCCCCAGCACCGGGTCAATTGAGCGCACGACTGTGCTAACAGGCAAAATCGAGCCGCGCGACCAGATTGACATCAAGCCTCAGATATCGGGCATCATCTCTGAAATACTCGTCGAAGCCGGGCAGAATGTAAAAGCCGGTGATGTGATAGCTCGTATCAAGGTCATCCCTGACGCATCGCAACTGTCATCTGCTCAAAACCGCGTGGAGCAAGCTAAAATCGCCCTCGCTGACGCAACTGACAAATATGAGCGCGCCAAGACTCTATATGACCGCAAACTGATTTCGCGCGAAGAATATGAGACTGCTCAGGCAACCTTCGAACGCTCGAAAAGCGATCTCACTGGCGCCGAGGACGCACTCGACATCGTGCGCAACGGCGTTTCGCGCTATAACGCATCGGAGAGCAACACTATGGTCCGCGCCACAATCGACGGACTTGTACTCGATGTGCCAGTCAAAGTTGGTAGCTCTGTAATCCAAGCTAATACATTCAATGACGGTACGACCGTAGCCACTATCGCTGATATGACAAAGCTTATTTTCAAAGGCAATGTGGATGAGACCGAGGTTGGTCAGCTCGCAGTCGGCATGCCGATGACTATCTCTGTGGGAGCTATGCCCGAAATCGAACCTCACGCCGTCATCGAATACATATCGCCTAAAGGCAACGAGTCGAGCGGTGCAAACACCTTCGAGCTTAAAGCTGCACTCGAGGTGCCTGAAGGAGTGTCGCTTCGTGCCGGCTATAGCGCCAACGCATCTGTTACGCTCAGCAGCGCCATTGACGTTCTGACAGTGCCTGAAAGCGTAGTTGAATTTGCTGGTGACAGCACCTTTGTCTATTGCCTGACTGACTCCGTGCCACAGAAGTTTGATCGCACTGCGATTGAAACAGGTCTCGGCGACGGCGTAAACATCGAGGTTAAGAGTGGTATTAACAAGGATGCACGTCTCCGTGGTGTTCAAAACAAATAGTAATCAATCTTTGAAATCTACGTTTATGAAAACTGCAATCATAGCCACAGCTGCTCTGATATCGGCGCTAACACTCAACGCCGAGACTTGGACACTCGACCGCTGCATTAGCTACGCCATAGAAAATAACCTGACTGTCAAACAGCGTCAGGTGGAAATCAAATCCGGTGAACTCGACATAACTGCCGCCCGTGACCGCCGTCTGCCACAACTTAGTGCAGGCGCTTCGGAGTCATGGAGCTTCGGACGCGGTCTTACCTCTAACAACACCTACACCGACCGCAACACCTCTAATTTCGGATGGAATGTCGGCATGTCGTTACCCCTATTTCAAGGGCTATCGACTGTCCGACAAGAGGCCTATGCCAAGGCTAATCTACGAGCAGTGGTCGAAGACCTCGAAGCTGCCAAGGACGACATAACCCTCAATGTCATTTCGGCTTATCTACAAGTGCTTTATGCAGGCGAAATGTGCAATGTCGCCGATGAGCAGCTGCGTCTGGCAGTTGTAGAACAGACCCGTCGCGAACAACTGCTTGAAGCCGGAAAGATACCCGAACTCGACTTGACCGAAGCACGTGCCCAAGTAGCTCAGAATCAGCTGTCGCTTGTCAACGCTCAGAACGACCGCACTCTGGCACTCGTTGACCTCGCACAATTGCTCGAACTGACTGATATCGACGGCTTCGACATCGCCCCGGTCGAAGATGACGGCCTGACTCTCTATTCGCCTGACGAAGTGTATCGCCGTGCACTCGACACAAACCATTCGATTCTTGCCGCTCGCCGACGCATCGAAGCTGCTGACCGCAACATTTCACTCGCGCGTTCGTCTTATCTGCCAAACCTGTCGTTCAACGCCGGCTTAGGAAGCAGCTATTACACTGTCAGCGGCATTAATTCGGAAGGCTTCGGACGTCAGATGAACCATAATTTTAATAAGTCACTTGGGTTCTCGTTGTCTGTACCTATTTTTGACGCATTTTCGTCGCGCAACTCTGTGCGACGCGCAAAAATCCAGCATATCAACGCTCAGCTGCAATATGAAACCAGCGAGCGCACGCTCTATAAGACCATTCAACAAGCTTATTACCAAGCAGTGGGCGCGACCGAGAAACTCCGTGCCGCCGAAGTT
>CAMWQZ010000038.1 GCA_947176515.1 uncultured Bacteroidales bacterium
GTATACCTCACTCACCTATTGCAATCATAGTGTAATTACACTTTAGGAGCTTGCCATAAATATATCTTATTCATCATCCTCATCTGATTTTTCTTTAAGGAAAAAGATGGTCTTTTGACGTTCAATCTCTGCCCGTAATTGTTCAGGAGTCGGCATATAAAGCATATATTTTGACGCAAACAGATGTTCGTTGTCGTGTAGGACAGAGTATCTCGCGATATCTTCATCTGTGTCGTCGCATAGCACTATGCCGATAGTTGGATTGTCGCCTTCGGTACGTTTCAATTCATCATACATACGAACGTACATATCCATCTGTCCAACATCCTGATGACGTATCTTTGAGGTCTTGAGGTCAATCAAAACGTAGCACTTCAGAAATATGTTGTAGAATACCAAGTCAATGTAGTAGTCCTCTTTTTCAGTATGTATATGTTGCTGACGTGCCACAAAAGCGAAGCCCTTACCAAGTTCGAGAAGGAAATTTTCAAGATTATTGATGATTGCCTGTTCAAGTTCTGACTCTCTATAAGAAGAATCCGCTGTAAACCCTAAAAACTCTCCGATTACAGGATTTTTGATAAATTCCGTTGGGTCAGGGTTCTGATAGGGAGCTGTAAGTTCAAGCATCTCTTTTTTCACAAGGTCTTTGCGCTGAGAAGCAAGCAAACGAAAATAATATTGCGAACTTATGTTGCGCTGTAAAGTACGTGTACTCCAATCTTGCGAAGCTGCTTCCTTTTCATACCATGCGCGAGCATCAGCGTTAAGCTCTTGGGTGAGAATGTAATAGTGCGTCCAAGATAATAGTTTCTCAGATTTTCCAATCGGTGATTGGAAAATTGTCAGATGTGTTTTGTAGAATAGGACGTAACTATATAGATAGCTTTTTGTAAATCCTTTCCCGTAGGCTGCTGTAAGTCGTTTGGAAAGACCTTTGATAATCGAGGCTCCATAAACGGCTCGATCTTGACCATTGAGTTCTTCTTCTGCTATAAGCTTGCCGAGTTCCCAATTCCGTTTTACCAAAGCTTCGTTGATTTGCCGATAAGCGGTTTCACGAGCTTGTTCAATGACAGAGGACGCCCTGTTATATAGAGCGTCAAGAGTTGAATCTAATGCTTTGTCTATCTTATTCGACTTCATATATTTTGTTTTAAAGCGTTGGTAATGAATATGCTTTAATGCAAAGTTAATGTTTTTTTTCGAAACGACAAAATGGATTCAACTCTTTAAAAAGGTGAAAAACAAAAGAATAGAAGGAGCTAAGTTTAGCTATATTACGATTAGCTCGCGGAGGATGGCGTCGGTGCGGAGCCATGATGATTCGGGGATACGGAGTCGGGAATCTTGGAGAGTCATTGTGCCGTTGGTGACGAATGGTTCGCTTGCTTTAAGAATATAGTTGGCGCGGTCGGAAGTAAGAGTATTTATGTCGAGTCCATCGGCTGTTCGCAAAGCGGTGATTAGTTTGTCGTTGAAGCGCTCATCAGCGGTCTCCTCATCTATGACCGTAATGTCAGCAGTTCTTATGTAGGTTTTAAGGTCGTTAGTGTTAAAGCGTCTCACAGAGCCGTCGAAACTGTGAGCGCCTGGGCCAAGGCCGAGATATGGGGTTTCATTCCAGTAAGATGAGTTGTGACGCGACCTCATTCCCGGGAGAGCGAAATTAGATATCTCATAATGCTCGTAGCCAGCGTCAGCAGCGGCTTCACAAAAATATTGATACATTTCAGCCAAAATCATATCGTCGGTAGGCGTGATTTTTCCTGCGGTCATTCGTGCATAGAGAGCAGTGCCCGGTTCATACGAGAGACAATAAGCAGAAATATGGGGCAAACGGTAGGAGAGCAGTTCGGATAGTGAACGTCTCCACGATTCAATGCCTTGGCCTGGTAAACCATATATAAGGTCGCACGAAATGTTTGTAATGCCACCATCAAGCAAGCATTTAATTGCTCGACGGGCGTCGTCGGCAGAGTGACGTCGCCCGATAGAGCGAAGTTCATCGTCGCAAAATGACTGAATGCCCATGCTAACGCGATTGACTCCTATATCGCGCCACGCCTTAACAGATACCTGATTCACATCCTCTGGATTAACCTCGATTGTAAATTCCTCTATATTGCTGAGAGGAAAGATTTTGCAAACTCGTGCAAGTCTTTCTGGCGCGATGATTGACGGGGTGCCACCACCGAAGTAGATTGTCTTGATTGGCTCATTAATTTCAGTAGAGCGACGACCGTACTCTTTTATAAGAGCATTAATCAGAGCATCGGAAGTTGTGAGATTAGGAGTAGAGAAGAAGTCGCAATAGATGCACTTGCTATGACAGAATGGAATATGGACATAAATACCGGCCATGTTTAGAAATTGTCAAAGGTTTCAGGCTCAGTGCGATTACACAGGTCTAAGAAAGGACAAAATTTACATGACTTGTTTTCTTCAGCTTGGTCAAAAGGCACATCCTTATTGAAAATTTCTTCAATCATGGCAAACAAATTCTTTCTAAATCCTTCCTCTACCTGGTGATAGTCTTCAATAATCTGATTGTCGACCTTGAATTCGGGAATCTTGTTTTCAGAAGCGAGTGCGCGCAGGGGATAGACTAACGGCTTGATGCTGCAATTTTCGATTATGTCGTTGTATGCAAGGCAATAAGTCAGAAGCTGGAATATCGCAGAGTCTTCGGTGTTTCCGCGCTGAAAGATTTTTTCAATGGTGGTGGGCTTCGATTTATCGGCGCCCGTTTTATAGTCAATAAAGCGCAGATGACCGGGCTGGATAATGTCTATTCGGTCAATGGCCATTCTAAAGTTAATGGTCAAGTTATCATTTATTCTCCATGGCTCTTTGACCTCTTTCTCTCCTTTTTTATAAACGAATGGCGTCAGCTGGGCATCAATATCGAGCATTTTCTTAACGTAAGTGACAATAATTGATGCGGTCAGAGAACCTTCGGGCGGCATATTATCGGCGGAATCAATGCCTGACTTATGATAAAACTCTTTTAAAATAACCTTCTTGACAAGATTGTCTATGAAATAATCATTGTTGCGGATTGATAAGATAATATCTTTGGTCAGCTCCTGACCTTCGTAGGGCTTATAGAGTAATTCAGCGACCTTGTGGACAATCGTACCGTAGAGCGATTGAGGTATGCCTTCTTCGATTTCATTATTGCCACGCAAATTTTTAACGTAGGTCAGATAAAATTTCAATCTGCATTTATTATAGTCTTTCAACGCTGAGGCCGAGAGATTGATTCTGCCAATTCCACTCTTGAGATTGTCGAGCTCTTTCATCACGGCATCAGTCTTAGTGACGGTTAGGGGGACAGCCGAGCTTATTTCAGACTGAATATCAACGTTCTTTATTTTTATGAAACCTTCAGGTGCGATATGGAGAAGCTGCGATATGTAGCGTGACGCCTCTCCGGCGCCAAAAGAGCCGGTGCGAGAGTCGTAGATTAACTTGACGCGTTTGGCGCGCGACAAAAGCCGATAGAAATAATATGTATACAATGAGTCCTGGCGATCAATGGTGTTTAGACCGTAGCCTATACGTAGATTATTTGGAATCATTGTGCGCATATAGCTTTTGCGAGGGAAGCTATTTTCATTCATCGACAGCATGATGATGTTGTCGAAGTCGAGAGCTCGTGTTTCAAGTACTCCCATTATTTGCATGCCACGCAATGGTGTGCCCTGCAGGTCAATGCGACGTGACTGCATCAATCGTTCAAACAGACCGAAATATGTGTTACCGCTCATTGTAATTGAGTAGGCCTTGATTAGATCGTTGAGTTCGCTGATGCCGTTACTGAAATAATTTAGCATCTCGATTTCAGGTAAACCACCGGGCGGCATTTTTGCGTTTTTACGCAGAGCATCGCTCAGACCATTGATGAGATTAACCATGTAATGGCAGATTTCATTATGGTCATTATCGTTTTTCACAGGAGCGAAAAGATAAGCCAATTCGGGATAAGTCGTGCATAAATCTGATGCCTTGAGATTGAATAGTTTATCTTTTTCTATCTTGAATTTTATTTTGTCAGCTGCCTGAGGGGCTATGGCTTGAAAATGAGGGTGGGATAGGAGGTCAATAACGTCGGCATAGTAATAATGGACTTCTCCACGGATAACGCGAGAACGCATTTGCATCGAGATTATCGAGTGGAGCATAGCCGCAAAAGCCGTAGAGTTAAAAGGCACTCCCATAGTGATATTGACAGCCGGTACATTTTGGGGTATGGAGAGTAGGAGTGGTGTCAATAGACTTTCATCGGGAAGAACAACTGCGGTGTTAATTGCGTTAGCGTTGCCAAGGATGTTGGTTTTCAACCATGATTCAAGCACCGAATTTGCAGCTTTGGTCTGTACGATACATGAAGGGACGGGCAATACTTCAATCTCAGGTAAAGTTGCACAGATGGCTGGTTCGAAATCATCGGGCATAGGAAACAAAGATTTCAGTTTTCGCATCTGTGTTGCGAGATAACCATCAATTGCAATTTCCATCAGTGCCGAATCAAAATCCCAGAAAAAGTCAGCCGCGCCTGCATCCTTCAAACGCTTGAATATTAAAATTTCAGAATGAGACAAGTCGTTGAAGCCAATAAATGAGTAGCTTCGTTTGGATAAGTCCTCTTTGTCGGCATTATTTATTATTGTTGCTGCGTCGCGGTACTGGCCACCGGCGGTGTCAAAGCCCTTGGCATGAATTTCTGAGACAAACAGACGATATAAATCGCCCAGTATCTCCCAAAGATTGATAAAGCGAGCTTCAATTGAGTCGTCGTCAGTGTTATTGACGTGGGTCCAAAACTCAGTGACTGCTGCGGTCTTGGCTGTCTCACCCCAAATCTGGCGTACTACTCGTTTCTGCTCGTCATCAAGATAATCAGCATTAATTTCTTTGAAGTCCTTAAGATTTTTAAAAAGCTTGTCGGCATTGACGAGTTGACGGTCGATGTCGTCAAAGTCATCGAGAATCATCCCGCCCCAGAAAACAAATTTATCGAAGTCGCTGAGTTGTTCCTCGCGTCCGCGCTCGGCAAGCAGCCGGCGATAGCAGTCGTAGAGCAAAAAGAGTTGCTCAAGTCGTGGCATCTCGGGACGAGTTGCAAAGCGAGCTACAAAGTTACCCATCGTGGCGAAGCGCGGCATAAACCGTGGGCGCACAGATGACTTCACTAACTCTTCCTGCATATATTTTTTTAGGAAAAGTGCGCTACGTTTGTTGGGAAATACAAGTGTATGGTTGCCCAACTCATCGTAATGCTCGAGCAGATAGTGGGCAATGTTTTCAAGAAATTTTTTATCAGAAGTCATGCTTTAAGCAGAAGTATGGTCTTGATTGCTACATCGAAAAAAACGATTTTGGCGTTTGCGTTTCCTGCGATATCAGCGCGAGCAGAGTTAACAACATCGAATAGTTTCAGCACGTTGCGCTCATTAATGAATCGGGAGAAATTGACGCTGAATGATTTCTCTTCGGGCGTAAGATAGTTCAATTGGTCAACATGCATGTTAAGGATGAAATTTTCTCGCATCATGCGTGCGCAATAGTCGAGGAAGGCTAAGCACTGTTCGCGACCCAAAGCGGCAACGTCGACGCTCCACTGCCTGAGCAAGCCTATTTTGCGTTGGTAAGCCTTGCGCATAAGCTCAATGAAGAGGTCAAGAAAGACTTTGCGAATCTTTGAAATCTTGACAAGCGAGATTGCCTCGTTCATATTGCCAGTCGAAATATGGGCGATAGATGCGGCCGAAGCATCGTCAACCGCCATTTTCTCTCGTAGCCATGCAGCAATCTCGGCATCGTCATATCGGTTGACGGCTATGCGCTGTGTGCGAGAATATATAGTCGGCAGTATCTGACGAGGATTATTGCTTACCATCAAGAATATTGTATCAGCGTGTGGCTCCTCTATGAGTTTCAGCATCTTATTAGCTGTGTCCTCATTCATCTTTTCTGGCAGCCAAAGCAGGACAATCTTATATTGTGACTGGTGAGCCCTGAAATTTAACCGGCGAGTCAATTCGGCTCCTTCGTCCACGTATATTTTAGGCTGAGTGTTACCGGCTTCAAGATTAACGACCCATTGGTCGGTATCCATGAACGGATATTCAGTCATGAGGTTGCGGAATTCTGCCTGATAGTCAGCTGAGATTGTTGGCTTACCTGACTTCTTTATGACAGGGTAGGAGAAGATTGTGTCGATATGGTTGAATGACGCATGTTGTTGACATGACGGGCACACACCGCAACTGTCGTCTCCCGACGGGTTCTCGCAATGGATATATTGAGCGAATGCGCGAGCAAGCATAAACTTTCCGGCGCCAGATGGACCTTCGAATAGCAATGCGTGAGGCAGGCGACTTGTATCTGCCATTTCTACAAGACGCTGCTTTATGTCGGAGTGTCCTGGGATATCAGCAAATCTCATTGTTTTTGTGGCGGTTTGGTTGTGCCATTAGCTTGAACATAATGGCGCACTTGCTGAAATAATTCGGTCGCAAACACGAAGTCGTTGAGAGCTTCGTTGGCTGTGTCGTAAATCTGGCTCATGTCACCGACCCATTCGCGATGGCCCTTATTTAGGAAGAGGATATTTTCACCGATACCAAGCACAGAGTTCATGTCGTGAGTGTTTATAACGGTAGTAATGCCGTATTCGTGAGTTATATCACTCAACAGTTCGTCAATTAGAATTGAAGTTTTCGGGTCAAGCCCCGAATTAGGCTCGTCGCAGAAAAGGTACTTGGGATTGAGGGCGATGGCACGGGCAATGGCAACGCGTTTCTGCATACCGCCGGAAATTTCAGACGGATACTTGTCTTCAGCACCGGTGAGATTGACACGGTTGATGCAGAAGTGGGCGCGGTCAAGCATTTCAGCACGGCTCATATTTGTGAACATTATGAGAGGAAACATCACATTGCCGAGCACTGTTTCTGAGTCGAAAAGGGCAGAGCCTTGGAATAGCATGCCAATTTCTTTGCGAAGTTCCTTAACCTCGCTAAGCGACATTTTGACGAGGTCTCTGCCGTCAAAAAGGATACTGCCACTATCAGGTTGTAATAGCCCGACGAGCGATTTCATAAGCACAGTCTTACCTGAACCGCTCTGCCCGATGATGAGATTGGTTTTACCGGTGTAAAAAGTCGCACTAACGTCGTGGAGTACAGTGCGCCCGTCAAATGCTTTGACTAAATCTTTAACCTCAATCATTGCAACAGGAGTTTAGTTAGTAATACATCAAAAAGCAAAATCAGGATGCTGCTGGCAACCACGCTATCGGTGCTCGCCTTGCCTACATCGAGAGCTCCGCCTTTGACGTAGTAGCCGTAAAAAGATGAAACGGAAGCTATGATATATGCGAAGAACAGTGATTTAATAAGACCATACCACACATACCATTCCTGGAAAAATGCCTGAAGACCATAGATATATTTTGTCACAGTAATCATCTCGGTGAATAATGCAACAAAGTAGCCGCCAATGAGTGAAGTACCTATACAAAGGATAACCAAAACTGGCATGAATGATACAAAGGCGATTATTTTAGGGAGCACAAGGAAGTTACAAGAGTTGACACCCATGATTTCAAGAGCGTCAATCTGTTCCGTAACTCGCATTGTGCCTATCTCGGATGCGATATTTGAACCGACTTTGCCGGCCAGGATAAGGCATAAGATAGAGTTTGAAAATTCCAGCAGGATGATTTCTCGTGTCGCCATGCCGGTGGAGTAGGCAGGAATCAGAGGTGAGGCAATATTGAGCTGCATCTGAATGGTGATAACGGCTCCGATAAAGATAGAAATAATGATTACCAGAGGGATGGAATCAATTACGAGTTTTGAAACTTCGGCAACTGTGCGTCGTGCGAACACTCCCCAGCGGTCGGGTAGTGCAAACACGCGCTTCATAAAGAGGCAATAGCGTCCAAAAGTTGCGAGCGAATTA
>CAMWQZ010000039.1 GCA_947176515.1 uncultured Bacteroidales bacterium
GTGTAATATCGCGCGATTTCTTGCCCTAACTTTGCCCTCACGCAAAGGCGCAAAGCGAGCAAAGGTTAATTGTGAATTGTGCATCGTGAATTGTGCATTAAAAAATCTTAGCGCCTTTGCGTGAGAATAGAAAAAAGCGAGTGAGATAAAATTTTTAATTCTTCATTTTTAATTCTTCATTCCTTATGGTATTTCAGCAATCTAAAAGCTTCTTCGACAATCAGAAACAACCCGTGTCACTCTACCAGGGCGTCTGGCTTGAAAACACCACCGCCCTCATTCACTCGCCGCGCAGCTGCGACGTCGACAAGACCCAGATGGCCCTCTCCATCGCCAAAGAGGTTGCCGATGGCGGCCGCGACGTGCTCTATATCAGTGCAGAGCCGTTAATGGGCAAGAACCGCACAGAGGCTGAGCGCCTCTTTATCTTCACGCCCGAATTTGAGTCAATCGACGACGAGCGCGACTATGCCGACCTCGTATTCGAGGCCATCGACCACGCCGTGCGCAACACCGCCATCCGCACAATCGTGGTCGACTCAGTCACCCGTATCGCCGGCCTGTCATTCGGCCGCAACGCCTCGGCCGCCTACATCATGAAGCGCCTTGTCGCCCTGCAGGTCAAATGTAAGCTCTCACTCCTGGTGCTCGCCGACGACACCACCAAGTCAGCGATGCGAGCCCTCGGCGCCCTCGCCTCAGCCGTTATTTCATTGGCTGACACGTCAGATAAGTCAGATAAGTCCGACAAGTCGGACCTGTCGGACAAGTCAGACAAGCCCGTCAAGACAGTCAAAGCCACCACTCCGCCGATGCCGCACCGGCCCTTCCCCGTCGGCCGTCCGACGCCCAAGCCTGTCCTCACGCGCCAGCAGCGGCGCGCCCTCGCCCGTCAGCAGGCTGCCAAACGTAAAAATTTCCCTTGTTAGTGATATGCGTCGTGCATATTTCATAACAATCATGAATTGTTAAGCAAATTTTGTAACTTTGCAATCTGATTGGTCGCTGACGGTCAATCGGTCAAATTATACAACGATGACTCCATATATCTGGATTATAATTATAGGGTTGGTTCTGCTTTATGCGGTGATAAGCGGCTTTGTCAAGGGGCTTTTATCGCAGATAGGACAGATTGCCGGACTGATAGTCGGCGTGCTTGCCGCGCGTGCGCTCACCCCATCTTTGTTAACTATGCTGCGTGTCGATGCCGGAGTCGAGACAGCCTCGATGATAGCTACAGTCGTGTGCTATTTCCTTGTTTTCTTAGCAGGATACTTTGCAATCGTGCTCTTGGCGCGACTTGTTAAGCTTGTTGTAAGAGTCGCCTGTCTCGGTGTGCTTGACCGCATCGGAGGGGCAGTCTTCAAACTCATAAAGTGGACCATTATTCTCAGCTTGACCTATAACCTCGCCGTGGCCTCAGGTCTCTCAACCGCGCCAAACCAATCAGACTTCTGGCTTGAGAGAACAGTCTATCGCGTAGCCCCGGCGTTGCTCGACATGTGGCAACACAGAACAAGCTAAGCCCCATAATCGTTTACTCAGTGTAAAAAAGTAAGAAAATCTCATTTGCAGCATAAATGTCACAAGATAAAGATATCACCAATAAGCGCCCGGCGGACACCGACGATGTGATTCGCGATGTCACTGGCTCGGAATATAAGTATGGATTCGTGTCAGACATTGATAGCGATATCATCGAGCGAGGCCTGAATGAAGACGTTGTGCGCTTGATTTCAAAGAAGAAAGGCGAGCCGGAGTGGCTTCTTGACTTTCGTCTGAAGGCTTTCCGCTATTGGGAGACGCTTAAGATGCCGACCTGGGCTCATCTTGACATACCGCCCATCGACTATCAGGCAATCAGCTACTATGCTGCGCCCAAGAAGAAAGAATCACCCAAGAGTCTCGACGAGGTTGACCCTCAGCTGCTCGACACCTTCAATCGCCTCGGTATCCCTCTCGAGGAACAGAAGGCTCTGAGTGGTATGGCTGTCGACGCCGTGATGGACTCCGTATCGGTCAAGACCACCCACCGCGAAAAGCTCGCCGAGCTCGGCATCATCTTTTGCTCGTTCAGCGAGGCGGTCAAAGACTATCCCGACCTTGTGCGCAAATATCTCGGCAAAGTCGTCAGCTATCGCGACAACTTTTTCGCAGCGCTTAACTCAGCTGTGTTCAGCGACGGATCGTTTGTCTATATCCCTAAAGGCGTGCGATGCCCGATGGAGCTTTCAACTTATTTCCGCATCAACGCTTCAGGCACAGGACAGTTTGAGCGCACCTTGATTGTGGCCGATGATGACAGCTACGTGAGCTATCTCGAAGGTTGCACCGCTCCTATGCGCGATGAAAATCAGCTCCATGCCGCAATCGTGGAAATCATCGTCGAGGAGCGCGCCGAAGTTAAATACTCTACTGTCCAGAACTGGTATGCCGGTGACAAGGACGGCAAAGGCGGCGTTTATAACTTCGTCACCAAGCGAGGACTTTGCCGCGGTGACTTCTCTAAAATCTCCTGGACTCAGGTCGAGACAGGCTCTGCGATAACCTGGAAATACCCCGGCTGTATACTCGCAGGCGAAGGCTCGGTCGGAGAGTTCTACTCGGTTGCCGTCACCAATAACTTTCAGCAAGCCGACACAGGTACAAAGATGATTCATATCGGCAAGAATTCTCGTTCGACCATCGTGTCAAAGGGTATTTCTGCCGGCCATAGCCAGAATTCATATCGCGGCCTTGTAAGCGTGGCGCCTGACGCCTCTGGCGTGAGAAACTACACCCAGTGTGACTCACTGCTGCTAAGCTCGACCTGCGGCGCCCACACATTCCCCTATATCGACGTCAAAAACGACACAGCGATTGTTGAGCACGAGGCAACGACCTCAAAAATCTCAGAGGACCAGCTTTTCTATTGCAACCAGCGCGGCATACCGACCGAAGAGGCGGTGGCGCTGATTGTCAACGGCTATGCCAAAGAGGTCATGAACAAACTGCCGATGGAGTTTGCCGTCGAGGCTCAGAAACTGCTGTCTATCACCCTTGAAGGCTCGGTAGGCTGATAATTTATTTTTATTTAGCAATAAAGAAATACATCATACAAAAATGGAAGACATCCTGCTTAAAGTCGACAACCTCCACGCCGGCATCGAAGGCAAAGAGATATTAAAAGGTATCAATCTGACAGTGCGTCCGGGCGAAGTCCACGCTATCATGGGTCCAAACGGTTCGGGCAAGAGCACGCTTTCAGGCGTTCTCGCCGGTGACCCTAAGTTTACGGTTACGGATGGCTCTGCCGATTTCCACGGCGTCGACCTTCTGGCGCTTTCGCCCGAAGACCGCTCTCACGAAGGCTTGTTCCTGTCGTTCCAGTATCCTGTCGAAATCCCCGGTGTCTCGATGGTCAACTTCATGCGCGCCGCCGTAAACGCAAAGCGTAAGTATTTCAACGAGCCGCCCTTGTCAGCCGGCGACTTCCTGAAACTGATGCGCCAGAAACGCGAAATCGTCGAGCTCGACAACAAGCTCGCTTCGCGATCGGTCAACGAAGGCTTCTCAGGCGGCGAGAAGAAGCGCAACGAAATCTTCCAGATGGCTGTGCTCGAGCCTCGCCTGTCAATCCTCGACGAAACTGACAGCGGCCTCGACATCGACGCGCTCCGCATCGTTGCCGGCGGTGTCAACCGTCTCAAGACTGAGCGCAACGCTACCATAGTCATCACCCACTATCAGCGTCTGCTTGACTACATTAAGCCCGACTTCGTGCATATCCTCTACAAAGGCCGCATCGTTTACTCAGGCGGTCCTGAGCTCGCTCTCGAGCTCGAAGAGAAAGGCTATGACTGGATTAAGCAGCAAGTCGACAACCAGTAAATCAGCATTACAGATGAGTTCCATCGATCAATATATATCGCTCTACGAGCATAACCGCGAGACTATTGACAGTCATGCCCCACATGCGCTCAACCGTATCCGTCCCGACGCTCTCTCGGCGCTAAAACGCTTTGGGCGCTTTCCGGGGAAGCGCGACGAGGGCTACACCAAGCTCTCGCTTGAGGATATGTTTGCGCCCGATTTTGGTGTAAATATAACCCGTGTACCCTTTGCAGTTGATGTCGCGCTCTCATTCCGTTGCGATGTGCCTAATGTCAGCACTCTGCTCGGCGTGGTTGTCAACGATTCTTTCCGCCCCACGGCAACCTTATTGAAAAATTGCCCCGAGGGAGTAACGGTCGAATCTCTGGCATCGCTCGCTGAGTCTGACCCTGACTTTGTCGAAGCGTATTTAGGCAAACTTTCAAATAACCGCGACGCTGCGGCGGCCCTCAACACACTGCTCATGCAGGACGGCGTTGTGGTCCGCGTAAAGTCGGGCGTTAAACTCGATAAGGCAATTCAGATTGTCAACATCTTCAATGCTTCGGCCGACCTTATGGGTGTGCGCCGTGTGCTTGTTGTCCTTGAGGCTGATGCCTCGGCTCGTTTGCTATTCTGCGACCATAGCCAGTCGGGAGATTTCAAATATCTTTCAAGCCAGGTGACAGAAATATTTCTCCATCGCGGCGCGAGCCTTGACTTCTGTGACATCGAAGAGTCGACCGAGCAGACGTCACGCATCGCCCAGTTGTTTGTCTCTCAAGAAGAAGGCAGCAACTTGACTGTCAACGGCACATCGCTGACCGTCGGCACTACGCGCAACGAATATCATGTCGACATCACAGGTGAGCATTGCGATACCGAGCTTGCTGTCATGGCGATTGCTGACAATAATCAGATAATCGACAATTCAGCTCGCATCAACCATCTCGCTTCGCGCAGCCACAGCAACCAGCTCTTCAAATATCTCCTCGATGACCACTCGCAAGGCGCTTTCGAGGGGCTTATCTACGTGGCTCCCGATGCAGTTCACACTGAGGCCTACCAGTCAGACCGCAACCTTCTCGCTTCGACTGACGCACGTATGCACACTGCGCCCCAGCTTGAGATTTACTGCGACGACGTGAAGTGTAGCCACGGAGCTGCAACCGGTCAGCTCGACCAGAATGCCCTTTTCTATATGCAGACACGAGGCGTCCCCCGTGCTGAGGCGCGTATGATGCTCATGCAGGCGTTTATGGCTGACGTTATCGACCGCGTTGCCATCGACGGACTGCGAGACCGTCTGCGCCATCTTGTCGAACGCCGTCTGTCAGGCGAACACGCCGTCTGTGGCGACTGCGCCGCTTCTTGTCATAATTAATCATCAATCCAGCTACAATGCCCCAACTTGACGTGTCGGCTGTCCGCGCCGACTTTCCCATACTCGACCGCACTGTCTACGGCAAGCCTCTGATTTATCTCGACAACACGGCGACATCACAGACGCCGCGAGTGGTAGTCGACGCGGTCACAGATATGTACTACAAGCATAAGGCAAACGTTCATCGCGGAGTGCATTGCCTGTCGCAGGAAGCTACCGACGCTATGGAGACGTCGCGTGAACGGGTGCGCCGGTTTATCAATGCCTCATCTGTCGAAGAGATAATCTTCACCCGTGGCGCGACTGAGGCGATTAACCTCGTTGCTTCGTCTTACGGCTCACTCCTCAATGAGGGCGACGAAATAATCCTGACCGTCATGGAGCACCACTCCAATATCGTGCCCTGGCAGATGCTTGCCCAGCGTAAGGGTTTGAAGATAAAAGTTGTACCCATTGACAGCATTGGCCGTCTTGATCTCGACGCTTATCGTTCGCTTTTCACTGACCGCACCCGAGTGGTCGCAGTCACCCATATCTCAAACGTGCTTGGCACAGTCAATCCAGTGGCCGAAATCATAGCCGAAGCTCATCGCCATGGAGCCGTAGCGCTCATTGACGGAGCGCAAGCAGTAGCCCACACCGCTGTCGACGTGCAAGCTCTCGATGCCGACTTCTATGCCTTCTCGTCTCATAAGATGTATGGGCCTTGCGGCATTGGTGTTCTCTATGGCCGTAAATCGCTGCTTGAAAAAATGCCCCCATATCAGGGTGGCGGTGAAATGATTGGCCATGTCAGCTTCAACGGCACCACCTGGGCCGACCTACCATATAAATTCGAAGCCGGTACGCCTGACTATGTCGACGCAGCAGCCTTCCGCACTGCAATCGACTATCTGACCGGGCTTGGTATCGACGCTGTGGCGGCTCACGAAGACGAACTTTTGAAGTACACAACCGAGCGCATGATGGAGATACCAGGCATGAGAATTTTCGGCACTGCCCCAGGCAAATGTGCTATCATTTCATTTCTTATCGGCAACGCACATCACTACGACACCGGCATGCTGCTTGACAAGCTCGGCATAGCCGTGCGCACAGGTCACCATTGTGCCCAGCCACTGATGGAGTCACTTGGCATCGAGGGCACAGTGCGCGCCTCGTTTGCAGCCTACAACACTTTCGCCGAAGCCGACGCCTTCATCGCCGCCCTCCACCGCATCGCCCCGATGCTTATGTAAGTGGTTGGTGGGAACTATCGCCATCTATTTCGAAGTTCTTTTGTAAGATGAAAAAGATTAAGAAACTTAAAATATGCGACTGGAGTCTTATTTTGCTAACACTGGCTATACTGATTTCAGGCATTTACCTGGAGGCAACTGACAGCAGCGGTAGGAGTGCAGTATGGATTCACATTGGTCTGGGCACACTATTTTTTATTTTTGCGGCCTACCACATATATCTTCATTTTGGCAAGAACAACTGGTTCACAAAATTCCACAAAATTAAAAGTCAGTTTACCCGTGTCTTATGGTGGGTATCATTGGCGGCTCTGATTAGTGGCATAATTGCTTGCATTCATTGGCTTATTGCTTTTAGCCATTCTCCAATCGGGGGAGTTCATGGTAAAATAGGCTTTCTGATGGTAGCCTTACTTGCCTGTCACATTTACAAAAGAATAAAATTTTTCAAACAAAGTATTGTCAGATAGCTATTTTACAAAGACTTAATCCACAGAGAAATTATTTCCAGCACTTCAGGCGAAATCGTTTCTTCAATTGTGGCGTACTCGTTGACCGAACCCGTTTTACAATGTTGAAACATATGATTTAGACCATCTAATGCCACTATTTTATTTAAGCCGTTGGTTGGTAATCCATTTTTCAATGCGTCCAGATTTTTCTCATAAAATACTTGAGTGTCCTTAGTTCCATTAAATGCCAACACAGGGCAGGTGACATTTCTCAATTGCTCCCTGATGTCAGTCGTTAAGACATATTGCATATATGGTGTCTTTATTTGCCGTAGGGCACCCTGCAGATTCTGTTTCAATTCAATTGGTAGATTTGCCGCTTCCAATTTGGGGACAACAGTTTCATTACCGTCGAAAGCCAGTGAGAGGAGTTCGCAATACTCATCGACAGTTTGCTGAGGATATTCCGCCTGGGTGAGCAAGTAACGGTTTTGATCTAAAAGAGTTTCCTTTCCTGAAATCACCATCCCTGCCAGACTTACAATAAAATCAACCTTATTATCAGCTCCAAGCATTAAGGCAATTGTACCACCCTCACTATGACCAAGCACACCGACGTTATTGAATCTCTGGCGTAAAAGATTGATTCCTGCCAAGGCGTCGTGCATAAGGTCTTCTGTCGTGCAGTTTACAACGTCACCTGTTGATTCGCCAAATCCTCGGTCGTCGTAACGCAAAGAAGCGATTCCGTTTCGTGCTAAAGCATCGGCGATAACAGCAAAGGTTTTATGATTGTGAAACTCTTCGTCACGATTTTGAAGGCCGCTGCCGGTAATCATTATCAGAACCGGTGTTTCTCTGCTAAAACCTTCGGGTAAAGTTAAAGTGCCTTTCAAAACAGCTTCTCCATTTGCAAAACTTACTTCCTCTTG
>CAMWQZ010000040.1 GCA_947176515.1 uncultured Bacteroidales bacterium
GCAATAAATGACATAAATTAGCTATGATTTAAATTTATTGCGTGCAAAGATACAAAATTTTGCTGAATAGTGTATCGTTTGAGCCAAGAATCTGCGCGAAATTTGAAATTTCATGGCTAATTTGATTTAATTTGAACCACATAAAAAGCCCGACGAGTTTATCGCCGGGCTTGAGCTAATATTTGAATAGTATTACAGACTAACTTTAAACGAGTCGTTACCGACTTTAACGATATAGAATCCGCCGTTAAGGTTGATTTCTTCATGCTCTGATGCGCCAGCGCTTTCATAAATTATGCCACCTGTCATGTCATACACCGCTACAGGTCGGTTAGCAGGATTAGACACGACAATCGTCTTGCCTGACACTTCTACGCTTGCCTCAGCCTCAACTGAAATCTGGCCAAGTCCGGCCGGGTCGTACTCTACAAAGTGGGGAGCCGTGAAGTCACTGCTGATATAATATTCCTCGTCACGGCTGATGCCAACAGCTCGCACAATATAATAATACTTATATCCGTCAGTCAGGTCTATATCTTTTACCTCTGCTGAGTTATCCAACGTCAGGTAGTTAATAACAGGAGCCGAGACAGTCTCGCCGGCCTTAACATGCTGCACGATTTTTAGGTCTGTTATCCAAGCCCACTCCCAGTCACATGTCTCAATATAGATCACTGAATTTTCACCACCTCCGGTGAGAGTGAATGTTCGTGTTTCATATTCTTCAAACTGCAGACCGTCGAGAGCTACATAGCTTTCGGGGAATACGGGATATGAACCATTTTTCATTGTGTACAAAGAGAATGTCACCTTAGCGCCTCTGGTGCCGCGCAGCGAAACCGTTATCTCGACTTCTCCTCCGCCTGCTGACAGATTATAAGCCGGAGATTCCATCGAAGCAAACAAAGTGGTCTCAATCGGAGCCTTGGCACCATCCATGCCGATTGCGCCATCTTCGAACATCGGCACATTGATAATCCAGCCAGGCAGCAAGTCAAAACTTACCGAATACTCGTCAGAACTTGTTTCTGCAGTAATAAAGCTGAAATCGGTGTCGAGAATAGCAAAATCGCCATCTTGCTCAGCCTCAGTGCGACGATAGGTGTAGAAGTCATAAAATATCGCGCCGTCGACCGCTTCCCATGAAGCATTGAAACCACTGCTTGTCACTTCTGTAGCATCATAGGTCTCAGGCGTGAGAAGAGCTTCGACGAGAAGTGGCATAGATGCTTCTGAAGTGTTGCCGTTGGCGTCTACAGCCGTAACATTGAAGCAAAACAAATCATCAATCTCAGGGAGGTCGGTGACATCGCAGTATACATCATCAGCCTTGAGTCCGCTCACAATCGGAGTAAGGCTCTCAAGGGCATCATCAACGCTATAGACATTGACTAAATAATGGTGAGCTCCGCTAACAGGCTGCCATATTGCACGGAAACCGGTGCCTGTGTAATTATTGAAACTCAAGCCTCCGGGAGTTTCGACATAGGCGACGTGCTTTTCAATCTTCACATCGTCGATAAGCCAGTCGGAGGTTGCCCCGAATGTAAAGTCGGCGCCACTGTAAGCTCCAGAAATATCAATTTTGTAGTTCTGCCATTGTTTGGCAAGAGCCGGCAGTTCGTTTGTTTTACCATAACCCATTGTCACTGATGGCACTCCAGCCTCAGCGTTCTCGCCAAGTCGGGCGCGAAACGTAATGATAATATCCTTATTTATGGAGTTAGTCATATCAATAGTCGGTGTCCATAACACACCATCTTTCTCGATAAAGGCTGAGCCTCCGGCCTCATGGACACCATTGCCACCCCACCCTTTAACTGACACTTTGCTTTCATCAAAGCTACCATACCAGTCTTTTTCCAGAGCCTCGGGCGCTGGCGATGTTTCGCTGCCTTCAGTAAACTTCGAAAAGTCCTCCTCAAGAGCAACGACTACACGACTATTGGGAGATTCGGCCACATTCAATGGCATGCGTTTTGAGAATTTTTGTCCACTAATTGCCCCCGAGGCGCTCAACGCAGCCGTTACAACAACGAGAACAAGTGAATAAAGCTTTTTCATATAGATTCTAATTAAAAAGTTATTTTGCTACAAAAATACAAAATATTATTCATTTACGATAGCATTGCGTTAAAAAAGCATGTCACATTGTATAAAAAGACACATCCCGACCTTCGGCCGGGATGTGATTTTATTGTTTGTTTACTATTCTACTTACTCGTTGTCTGTCTTTACAACTGCTTTGCGTGTGCCTATATACTCTAAAATAGAGTTAAAAGATGAGGCCACAAGGGCAATGCCTGTAATGAGGACTACCGTCGAATTGATATCTCGCAAAGATGTGCATAGGATAATAATTCCGGCTGCCACCATCAGAATAGGTATAATATAGAAATAAAACGGGAATTTTACCGATTTACTCCAAGATGACAAATCAACGATATGGTACACACCGAATATCACAAGCAGCGCTGCGAACACATAGACGAAAAATCCTGCAAAGGCCGACGGGAATATACACATCAGCAGGCCGAGGATAATGCCACCAACAGACACAAATGCTATGCCGCCTGGGAGTTTCTCCTTGCTACCTAAACTGCTGCAAAGCACATATAATGATGGCAGCACAAACATCAGACCTACAGCGATTGACACCCAGTTGAGCAAATCAATGCGACCATGTAGAAAAATGAGCAGGATACCGACCAAACCAACGATTATAGCCTGAAAAAGATTTGAATTTCTTGATAACATGACGAATTAATGTTTTAATGAAACACTTATTAATTATATAATATTAACCCATTAGAGCGCCAATTGTTTTTGTCAAATCAGTTTTTTAGGTTTCGTGGCTACGAAATCCTTAAGATAAACGGGCACACTGTAGGCTAAATCGACGAATTTACGCTCAGTGTAAGCGCGTTCGGCGAGCGCAATCATATCCACGGCGAGTGGGTCAACACCTTCGATTATCTTTACATTCTGACCTTTGACCACATCGGCAGCCTTTGCACTACCGTTGCCAAACAATAGCAATGGTCGTCCGGTAGCGATAAGGTCGGCATAGCTGTTTTCATCAAGTATCAAGGGCTGAGGACTCATTAGTTCATTGAGCGCGAAATCATAAGCTGCGGTATATACTTCCATACGTCGGGCATCAATCATCGGCACAAAAATCGTGTCAGGGTCGATGTCAAGCGTCGAGAACATCACTCTCGTTGCCATAAGTTCGAGAGTCGGGACAGCTATCAACGGTATATCGAGAGCATATGCCAGCCCCTTAGCCTCACTTAATCCGATGCGAAGACCTGTGTAGCTCCCTGGGCCGATGCTGACGGCGACTGCGTCGAGTTTTAGCTCCTTGTCGGCAAGAAAATCAAGACATGCCTTCACATAGTCGCTAAGCAATGCGGCATGGTTGCGACCTTCAAAATCTTCGTAATGAGTCAAAATCATGCCTTCGGCCGTTAATGCGGCTGAACACACAGTTGTCGATGTTTCGATATTTAGAATTACTGCCATTATGTTGCGTTTGAATATAGTGCAAAGTTACAACAAAAATCCTTACAATATTATATGAAAAACCGACGAGTTTTTTTTAACTTTGCGTAATCAGAAAATAAGATTAAAAGGAAAAAGAAATATGCTGCTATCTATGACTGGCTTCGGTAAAGCCGTAGCTGTTACTAAAAATAAAAAGATAACCGTTGAGATTAAATCGCTTAACTCAAAGCAGCTCGACCTTAACGCACGTGTGCCGTCGGCCTACCGCGACAAAGAACTCGAGTTGCGCAACATGGTTGGCCGTCCGCTCGAGCGTGGTAAAGTCGACATGACAGTCACCATTGAAAACCTCGGCGGCGAAACGAGCGCTACGCTCAACATTTCTGCTCTCGAAACATATAAAAAACAGATTGAAGACGCATCGGCAGCGCTTGGCATCCCAGTTCCGGCTGACTGGTACAGCGTGCTATTGCGTTTCCCTGATGTCATGCACAGTGAGACTCAGGTTGAAATATCGGCTGAAGAAATCGAAGCGCTGTACTCAGCCGTTTCATCAGCTGTCAGCGCCCTTATGGACTATCGCCGTACCGAAGGCCGTAAACTCGAAGACTTCTTCACAGAACGCATTCAGCGCATATCGGCGTTGCTTAAAGAGGTTGACCCATACGAAGCTCAGCGAGTTGACAAGATTCGCATCCGCATCGAAGAAGGTCTCAAAAAAATACCCGGTGTCGAAATCGACAAAGGCCGTCTCGAGCAAGAAATGATATTTTATATTGAGAAACTCGATGTCAACGAGGAGAAACAACGTCTCGGGCAGCACCTTGCATATTTCATCGAGACCCTCCAGTCTCCCCTCCCGGGCCAGGGCAAGAAACTTGGTTTCATCTCCCAGGAAATGGGACGCGAAATCAACACCCTGGGTTCAAAGAGCAACCACGCCGACATGCAGCGCATCGTCGTTAAGATGAAAGATGAGCTCGAACAGATTAAAGAGCAAGTTCTCAACGTCATGTAATCACTATCAGTTTATGGAAAGTCAAGCTACTCCGCGCAAAAGCGGCAAAATCATAGTCGTTTCAGCCCCTTCAGGCTGCGGCAAATCAACTATTATCAATTCTATCCTCGACAGTGGCTCACCAGAGTTACGTTTCTCAGTATCAGCCACCAACCGCCGCCCACGCAAAGGTGAAGTCGACGGTGTGCACTATCACTTCATGACTACCGAAGAGTTTCGCGACGCAATCGCGGCCCAAAAATTTGTTGAGTGGGAAGAGGTCTACCCCGGACGCTTCTACGGCACTTTGAAAAGCGAAATCGAACGAATAGTCGACAAAGGCGGCAATGTGATTCTTGATATTGACGTAAAAGGTGGACTAAATGTCAAAAAACTTTACGGTGACCGCGCAAAGACCATATTCTTCCTGCCGCCGAGCATCGAAGAGTTACGTCATCGTCTCGAAGGCCGAGGCACTGACGCTCCTGAGGTTATAGACGAGCGTGTCAGCAAAGCCGAATATGAAATTTCGTTTGCCGATAGTTTCGATCAGCGCATCGTCAACGATAACCTCGACCGTGCCATCGACGACACTCGTCGTGCTATCGAAGACTTCATTAACAAGTAACCAAACTCCAAACACTCATCACAATGGCTGACCAGCAAAAAGAAATCGTCGGTATACTCGGAGGCTCATTCAATCCCGTTCACTTAGGCCACATGATGCTGGCTCAGTATCTGACCCAGTGGAAATATGTCGATAAGGTATGGCTGACTCTTTCTCCTCTCAATCCTTTGAAAGAGGCTGCCGGACTAATCCCCGACATGAAACGCCTCGCCATGATTACGCTTGCCACAAAGGGCGCTATCGACATCGAGACATGCGACATAGAGCTATCTATGCCACGCCCGTCCTACACCATCGACACTCTCGACCTGCTCAGCAAACGCCATAAAAACAAGCGCTTCAAACTTGTTATCGGTAGCGACAACTGGCGCATTTTCGACAAGTGGCGCGACCACGAACGAATACTCGACGAATACGGCGTCCTCGTTTATCCTCGTCCCGGCTATCCGATTGACTCTGTCTACGTTGACGGCATGGAGGTTGTCGACGCCCCAACTGTAAATCTCTCAAGCACTTTCATACGCGACGCCATTATCCGAGGCAAAGATGTGAGCTATTTCCTGCCTGCTGGTGTCTATAAATACATTCGTGACAACCGTCTCTACATGCCGCAGACTCAAAAGAAATAAGACTATGACCGAAAACTCAAAACTCTCGCCTAACTCACTGGCGTTTATTGCGCTCAGTAATGAGTATTGCGAAGCAATCGAAACCGCTGTCCAGACCGAGCGCCAGGACTTCGTCAACCACATGACGCGCCTGCTCCCTCGACTCTACATTTCAGCTTCTGACCTCGCCAACTCTCTGCCCGACGATGAGATAGGATACATCGACGACGCGCTTGACGAAGACAGCTATGAGTCAGCCCGTCAGGCCGTCGCCGCAATTCTTGGCGAAGATGACACTTATCTCGAAGTCTTTGAGGAAGATATGAAATACTCCGACACTCCCATTGCTGCAAGTGTCGCCGAAGGTCTATGCGATATTTTTCAGGTGCTCTACAACTTCCTTGAAGCCGTAAAAGATACTACCGAAGATAATATCACAGCCGCACTTTCACTCGTCAGCGAGGACTTCGGGCAATACTGGAGTCGTCCTCTCTGCAACGTTCTCCGTGCACTCAATCAAATAAAATATAAACAGGACTAATCATCATTTAGAAAATAATAGAGCCATGTCAAACCCCGAATCACTCTTGCATATCGACGACCTGATGACATTCATGGACGCGTCGCCCGTCAACTTTTTTGCCGTAGAGACCATGCGTCGTCGACTCGAAGCAGCTGACTTTATCTGCCTCGACCAATCTGAGCCGTGGACGCTCGAACCTGGCGGACGATATTATGTCATCAAAAACGGATCCGCCATCTTTGCATTCGTTGCTGGCAACGGCGCGCCGTCTGATGGTTTCAAGATTATCTCTGCGCATAGTGATTCGCCTGGGTTCCGCATCAAGCCTCATGCCGAAATCGCGGCTCCTGGCGGTGTGCTAAAACTCAATACCGAAGTCTACGGAGGTCCGATACTTTACACATGGTTTGACCGTCCGCTCTCTATTGCCGGAAGGGTAATCTTGCGCAGCCATGACCCACTCCACCCCGAGCACCAGCTCGTAAAATTCGACCGTCCGCTCTTGACAATCCCTCATCTTGCCATCCATTTCAACCGTTCAGTAAATGATGGCAACCATCTGTCAAAGCAAAAAGACATGCTCCCTGTCCTCGCGATGATTAACAATGCAGCTGAGCGCGATAATTACCTTATTAACATGGTTGCCGACCAGCTTGGTGTCGATCGGTCTGAAATTCTCGATTTCGACCTGTCACTTTACGACACCACGCCGGCATGTCTCGTTGGCGCTAACGACGAATTTATCACCTCTGGTCGCCTCGATGATCTTAGCATGGCATATAGCGCTCTATCTGCCCTGCTCGAATCTCACGATTCGTCGATGACTCGCGTAATGGCTGTTTTCGACAACGAAGAAACGGGCTCCGGCACCAAGCAAGGAGCTGCCTCTCCCGAACTCGACTATATCTTACGCCGCGTCTGCTCTGCCCTCGGCGGCAACGAGGAAGACAATTTACGTGCAATTGCCAAATCTTTTATGGTCTCAGCCGATAACGCCCACGGCATACATCCCAACTACCCCGAAAAACAAGACCCCACTAACCATCCGCGTCTCGGAGGTGGTCCGGTTATCAAGATTAATGCCAACTGTAAATATATGACTGATGCCGACTCGGCGGCCGTGTTCCGCGTAATATGCGAGCGCGCCGGTGTTCCCTATCAGTATTTCGTAAATCATAGCGACGTGGCAGGCGGCTCTACGCTCGGCAATATTCTCACCTCCCAGATTCCTCTCCGGGGTGTCGACATGGGTGCAGCACTTTGGGCCATGCACTCCGTCCGCGAGACAGCGTCTGCCATCGACCACGAATACATCATCGCGGCCTTTAAAGAATTTTACAACTGCTAAACCAAAAGCCACAACGGTTTCAAAATAAAATCCCGGTGAGATTTAATCTCATCGGGACTTTCTTTAATCTACAAAAAAAGACTCATCACTGAGTCCTTTTTAAAGGTTTCCAATAGGTACAATTTCTAAGGTAAAAAAGATTGTTTTAGGTTTGCGCGACAAAGTTGCGGCTTTTATGTCGACTTGCCAAATAAATTTATATGTTTTACGACATAGTTTTTGGGCATGATTTATAGTTAGAC
>CAMWQZ010000041.1 GCA_947176515.1 uncultured Bacteroidales bacterium
CAGAGTCAGTTGTGTATAATAGACAGGGAAAATTATTTAGATATTGGATGAATCAGGATTCTTATGAAGAATCGGAAATTAGAGCCGATATCATGAACACAACGACCAATGTATTAGGGAAAAACATTTCACAACTAATCCGTCTTGTATCATGTAATCTACTTGGATGCTTTGGTTTTGTTCCCGGAATAGCAGCATCCGCTTTGGATAGCTTCATACTGAATAAAATGGCTTCAGGGTGGCATCCTAACTTTTTTCTTGATGATATAGTGAAGACGACAATCGATGAAAGTATTAGTCGTCATGAAGATATCGAGAAAAGAGAAAAATATTCTAAATTGTTTCATGGAGTTAACAGAAATGATAAATGTCCCTGTGGCAGTGGTCTGAAATTCAAAAAATGCCATGGTAAATTAATTTGACAGATTCTATGACAATAACACATAACGACATATATAACCTGATCCGTCAGGGAGAGTGCGCTTCGGTCGAGATAAAGAAGTGCTCAGACTGCGTACCCCGTTCGGTTTGGGAAACATATTCCGCGTTTGCCAATACTCGTGGCGGGATAATTCTTCTTGGTATAACCGAGCATAAGGATAGGCCTCTTGAATCGCGTTTTGAGATTACCGGTGTCTCGGATCCGGATAAAATCGAGACTGACTTTTTTAATATTCTGAATAATCGTCAGAAAGTAAGTCGTAATATCTTATTTGATAGCGATTTCAGACCTGTGGAGATAGAAGGGGAGACGGTGATTTACATTTCTGTTCCTGAGGCAGATTATCATAAGAAGCCTATCTACATCAACGACAATATCGTGGATGGTTCTTACAAGCGAAGTCACGAGGGGGATCGAAGGCTTGATAAAGAAGGATTGGCAATGATGCTTCGTGACAGCACTGATGACATTGACAGCCAGATTTTGGAGCATTATGGATTAGAGGATATTGATGAGGTAACCCTACGTGGGTATCGTCAGGTTTTTGACACTGCCAATCCCGGACACACTTATACGAATCTTGACAACAAGGAATTTCTTTATAGAATGGGCGGCTATGACTATGACCGCCATAGAGAAATTGAGGGACTTACCATTGCCGGGTTAATGATGTTCGGCAAAGGAACTCCAATAGAGAAGCGTTTCCCTTTATTCAGAATGGATTATCTCGACTTAATCGGCGTGACACCGGGAGGAGATCTGAAATGGAACGACCGTCTGACTTACGATGGCCGGTGGGAGAATAATCTATATAATTTCGTCACACTCACTATGCGTAAATTGCTGTTCACACTTCCTTCAGAGGGGCGAATAGTCGGAGAAGCACGTCGTGATGGTGGTCCATTATATGACGGTATCAGAGAGGCGATTATCAATTCAGTGACTTATTCAGATTTTCAGACTGAGGGAGTATTGCGAATTGATCGCCGAGACAATGAGATTATCCTCAGGAATCCCGGATTACTAAGGATTTCAGCCGACCGTATTTATAACGGAGACTTCACCCATGCCCGTAACCGAAATATTCAGAAGATGTTCCGAATGATTGGTTATGGTGACAATATCGGTTCCGGTTTCCAAAAGATCCTTGCAGCTTGGAATACGCTTGGATACTTACGTCCCGATCTTAGAGAACTTGAAGATGTCAAGGAGGTGTGGCTCTCTCTTCCTCTGGTCCAATCAAGTAAAAAGGAAGAAGGAATAAGTAAGAAAGATTCAACTGTAAATTCAACTGTAAATTCAACTGTAAAATCTCTAAGCGATATTCTTAATGACTTTGATATAACTGATATTCAAATGATAATGTTGCAAAGGATGGTTGAATCACCGGGTATTACAATTGGTGAACTTTCAACTGTAACAGGGATGGATCGCAATGCTGTGAATTATCAGTTGAAAAAACTGAGAAAGATTATTAACATTGAAAGAGTCGGCTCCGACAAAAATGGAAGCTGGAAAATATCGTCAAAATAACTACGAGCTTGTTACTATCTTATCTCTCCCCCTAAATCTAACTAAAGGAAGAGAGAATGGGAAGAGAGAGGTATAATATACTAATATTAACGTGAGTTCGATATAAGAAATCACGTTATATTAAGTCTTTTGAGAGTATCATCGGACAACAAACAAGCGTCAGCGTAAATTATGAATTGTTCGCCAAGACTCTGTTTTGTAATAAGGAGAGAAAGCACCTTATCGTTAAGCGTTGTTTCGTGTTCTGGTTCGTAATGGAAAAAGTAAGATGTTCCCTTATGATTATCTAAGAAATAAGGGTCTTCACACGTCCTTTTCCGGGTCAAAGATAGTTTGGTTTCCGAGAAATATATGTATTCTCTCAAGCACTCTTCTGAAACATTAGGATTGAGCATATCATCGATGAATATAGGTTCGCCTAATTCGTAGAAGTCAAAAGACCCTCCTAAACCTTGCGTTCTTTCTTCAATTTGCCTAATACCCAATACGACCAAAGCACTATCTTTTATAGTTAGTTTCGTGACTTTTGAGTATGCATGGGAGTGCCATATTGAGCCTGACTGGCTATTGGTATGGGAACAAAACGACATGGAACTTATCCTGCTTTTAATCGATACTGGCTCCCATTCAGACTTATTTTAGCCAAATAATTAATCATAAAATATCTATTCCCAAACCTTATATCGCCTTTATCACTTTGCCAATATTTCTGCGGTTTTGATAAATATATTTATAAAAAATTCTCGAAAGAGTTGTGATATTTATCGCAAAATCACTAATTTTGCAGAATATTACGCATTTTAACTGAAACGCAATGGAAAAAATTGACAATTTGGATCGTAAAATCCTCCAAATCATTATGCGCAATGCGCGTATACCTTCTAAAGACGTCGCGATGGAATGCGGCGTGTCGCGCGCGGCTATCCACCAGCGCATTCAGCGCCTTATCGATCTTAAAGTAATAATTGGTTCCGGCTATAACGTCAACCCCAAAGTGCTCGGCTATGCAACGTGTACATATATAGGTGTAAATCTCGAACGTGGTGCTATGTACCGCGACGTTGTGCCTGAGTTTGAAAAAATACCCGAAGTTGTCGAATGTCATTTCACAACTGGCCCTTACACTATGCTTATCAAGCTTTATGCTCGTGACAATGAGCATTTGATGGACCTTTTAAATAATAAAATTCAAATGATTCCCGGCGTTACAGGCACCGAAACTCTGATTTCGCTCGACAACTCTATTGACCGTGTGATACCCATCTACTGCGAGTAAGCTCCAAGGCTCATAATCAAAATGAAAAAACTTCTATATTCGCTGCTCGCTGGCGTTTCCACGCTCTTCGGCTGCACGGGAGGCGCGCAGAAAGATGTGCAGGCTCAAACTGACACAACGACTGTCAATCATCCCGATTGGTCACACAGCGCTGTCATATATGAGGTGAACACTCGTCAATACACCCCCGAAGGCACATTCAAGGCCTTCGCCGAACATCTGCCGCGTCTAAAAGAACTCGGGGTGGATATATTATGGTTTATGCCTATCCATCCAATTTCAGAGAAGAACCGCAAGGGAACGCTCGGAAGTTACTACGCAGTTCGGGATTATAAAGATGTGAACCCCGAATTTGGCACACTTGATGACTTCAAGGCAGTTGTCGACGCTGCACATCGCGAAGGCATGAAGGTCATTATTGACTGGGTGCCTAACCACACCGGTTGCGACAACGCGTGGGTGACCGATCACCCCGACCGCTATAAGCTTAACGAGCAAGGCAAAATGTTTGGCCCTGCTGACTGGACCGACGTCTATCAGCTTGACTACTCTAACCCTGATACTCGCGCGGCAATGATTGACGCAATGCAGTACTGGCTACGCGAAGCCGACATCGACGGTTTTCGCTGTGATGTCGCAGGGATGGTTCCCGTCGATTTCTGGAATGAGGCTCGCCCTGCACTCGAAAGCGTTAAACCCGATATATTTATGCTCGCTGAAGCGGCAATGCCTGAGCTAAACAAGGATGCCTTCGACATGAGCTACAATTGGCCAATGGTTGACCTATTCAATAAAATATCAGCATATTCTGGCCAAAATGCCATCAGAGCCGCGTCGCTCGCCGAAGGTGAGACAGTGGATAAGAAACAAGCCGTGCTTATTGACTCCTTGCTCGCCGAACAGGCCGCAACCTATCCTGTCGGTTCATACATGATGAACATGGTAACTAACCATGATTATAATTCATGGGACGGCACAGAATTTCAGCGCTATGGCAAGCTGATGCCGGCTTTCGCCGTCTTGTCTTACACTTTGCCGGGCATGCCGCTGATTTATACAGGTCAGGAAACAGGCATGGACCGTGCATTTGAGTTCTTCGAAAAAGACAATGCTCCTCAATGGGAGCCTCGCAATGAATACTTTGTTTTCTATCAGACTCTCAATGACCTGAAGCATAAGCGTCATGAGCTTGCTGCCGGATCGGGAGCTCCGATAGAGATTTTCCCGACTACGAGCGATGATGTACTCGTGTTCCGTCGCTCGCTCGATGGATGTACGACAGTCGTTGGTGTTAACCTTGGGTCAGAGCCGGCTGAAGTTGAGTTTAAAGGCTCTTTCCCTGAAGTCAAAGGATTTAGCAGTGTGATGGAGGCTACTGAGGTCAATGCAACCCCCGAAAACCTCCAGCCTGGGGAATATTTTATTTACGTAAATAATTGATAAATGGATAAGCTAAAAGCATGGCTGAAAGACTCTCAAGTCAGAGGCTTCTTTATATCGGTGGTCGCTCTTGCGGCCATTTCGCTTGCATTCTTCTACCCTGACGCTTTCGACGGTGCGTCGCTCCAACAGTCTGATATCAAACAAGGCATAGCCAACGGTCAGGAGGCCATGGCTTATGAACAGGCCACTGGGGAGAAAGCCTTGTGGACCAACTCGCTGTTTTCGGGTATGCCGACATTTCAGATTTCGCCGTCTTACCCCTCAAACTCGCTATTCAGATGGATAGACACCGTCTATGGTCTATGGTTGCCTGCTCCGTGTAACCTTATGTTCATGATGATGTTCGGCTTCTTGATTCTATTGTTTGTAATGAAAATGCGGTGGTACTACGCTTTGCTTGGCGCTATAGCATGGGGCTTCTCGTCTTATTTCATTATAATTATAGGTGCCGGCCACATATGGAAATTCATTGCCCTGTCATATATTCCCCCGACAATTGCAGGACTTATGCTCGTATATCGCGGTCGATACGTTGGAGGCGCGGCTATGCTTGCGTTATTCGCGATGATGCAGCTTAACGCCAACCATCCGCAGATGTCTTATTACTTCTTCTTTGTAATGGCAGCGCTCGTCATAGCTTGGCTTGTTACAGCCGTAAAGGAGAAACGGGTGCGCCAATGGGGCATCGCAACAGCCGTGTCAATTGGTGCAGGCTGTTTGGCTGTGGGAGCCAACCTGCCAAGCATCTATAACACATATGAGTATGCAAAGGAAACCAAGCGCGCTCAATCAGAACTGACGCCGCTGTCAAATCCTAACTCCCAAGCTGACGCTGCCGCCACTCGTCCGACTGGCGGTATGCCTTACGACCAAATCGTAGGCTGGAGCTACGGCACTTCAGAAACATTTTCTCTGCTCGTTCCCAATATTAAGGGCGGCGCTTCTGCCCGGCCTGAGAACGGCCAGATGACCTTCCTCGGTCTTGACCAGCTGCCCGATGCAGCTCAGTTTGCCGGAACGCCCCAAGGATCGATGCTGCCCTACCTAAGCCAATATTTCAATGATTCCGAGGGTACTAACGGCCCCGTTTATGTCGGAGCTCTGATATTTGTGCTTTTCGTTGTCGGCTGTGTAATCGTGCGTGGTCCCGTCAAATGGGCGCTACTGATTATAACAGTATTGTCGATATTGCTCGCTTTGGGACGTAACTTCTCGTCGCTTACTGACTTGATGATTTACCACTTCCCGATGTACAATAAGTTCAGGGCTGTCGAAAGCATACTGGTAATTGCCGAGTTCACTATGCCTTTGCTTGCAGTCATGGCTCTCCACACTCTGCTCACCACTCCCGAGGCACTTCGCCGTTTCCGTACTCCGCTTTGCTGGTCATTCGGCCTATCAATATTGGTCTGCCTGATTGCTTTTTTTGCGCCCTCAGTATTCGGCTCTGCACTTACTGCAAGTGACCACGCTGTTGCTCAGAATATCTCTCAACAAGTCATGGCGATGGCGCAACAGCACGGCATGTCACAGGCACAGGCCGACGCTACCATTTTCCAGTATTCACTGTCAAATCCGGCAAATGTTTCTGCCATCGAAACACTGCGTTACGGCATGGTGAAAGCTGACGCCCTTCGCTCACTGCTGTTTATCGCGCTCGGACTCGTTGTCATTGTCTTAGCTTGTCGAGGCACGTTGAAACCTGCTGTTGCGACAGTGGCGGTTGCCGCTCTGGTGCTAATTGACCTGTATGGAGTAGACAAGCGTTATGTATCCCATTCAAGTTTCGCAGCCGGCCAGTCTGGTACAACCGCCATGATACCTGCTGACGACATTGACCGTGCAATTCTTGCTGACACATCGGCTCACTATCGCGTGCTCGATATCCCTGGTTTCGAACTGCCTGACCGCTCATATTATCATAAAATGATTGGCGGCTATCATGCAGCCAAGCTTAATCGCTATGAGGACCTGATACAGCGTCGTCTTCGACCGGTGCTGGCACTTGGATATTACGATGAACTGCGCAACGATTCGATTGTCTCACAATATGCCGCTCCAGTGCGCGACGCGGCATCCAACTACCGCATCCTTGACATGCTCAATACGCGCTACATTATAACCGGCGACAAAGAGTATCCCGTTGATTACAACGACCATGCCCTTGGCAATGCATGGCTTATCAACAAGGTTAACTATGTCGATGGCGCCGATGCTGAAATGGCTGCGCTCGGCAATATTGACGTTGCCCGTGAAGCTGTCGCTGATAGCCGATTCCGCGATATTCTCGGCGACCAGGCTGTGTCACTTGCGCCTGGTGATTCTATCTGGCTGACATCCTATACCCCAAATCGCTTGAGCTATCACGTTGACACCAAGAATGGAGGTATCGGTGTATTCTCGGAAGTGTATTTCCCTTGGGGATGGCGTGCCACAATCGACGGCTCTCCTGCCGACATCGCCCGTGTCAATTACCTGCTCCGCGCAATCGCCTTGCCTGCAGGCAGCCATGAAGTTGTTATGACATTCGACCCACAGTCGATTCACACATGCTCGGCAATCGCATATGGTTGTGTGAGTCTCATATACCTGCTCTGCTTCGGCGGACTTTTCATTGCCATCAGAAGATGCGGCTTAATTTAGCCCGACGATACAAACGATGGCGCCACGGCAGAGGGTTCGGCATACATTCGCCTTTTGCCTATGACTTTATAACGCGCACTTTGCGCGAGCGCCTACCCTATTACGCCTACACAAAACTCGACGCCCTTGCCGCTGCTCAGCGGCTTGGTGCGTCAGAGCAACGGCGCTTAAGGCTGATATTCCGAATCGCCGTGCGCTTCAATCCGCCATCAGCGGCAATAATCGGCAACAGGAATGACTCATTACAGAAAGTTGCTTTAAAATCCGTCAGGCGCGACATCAATCTAAACGCAGATGTGCCTGAAGCAGATTTGATAATCGTCAACGATGACAGTTCCAGGTCATTGACACTGCGTGATAAAGCAGTTTGCATCTTCCCCGACACCAATATCGGAGGCCAAAAGACATGCGAGGACATTTGGGCTGCAACCACATCCGGCATGCGATTTGACAACTCCCGGGGCTTCACCATAATCGTCAAATCCCCTCACCTCCCCCACCAACACTTCGACGT
>CAMWQZ010000042.1 GCA_947176515.1 uncultured Bacteroidales bacterium
ACCCTCCAGCCATTGACGGGCAGCAAGAATACCGCCTCCGGTGTCTAGTAGACATGAACGCTCGTCGCTTACATGAATGGTTATGCCGAAATCATCATTCTCATGAAGATAATCCACAATCTGGTCTGCAAAATGATGGACGTTAACAACCATGTCGTCAACTCCAAACTTTTTAAGACGCTCGATAACAACACCGAGCATTGGCCGACCACACACTTTAGCCAATGCTTTAGGATGATGGTCGGTGAATGGCTTTAGCCTTGTGCCGAGTCCAGCGGCAAACACCATTGCTTTCATGCCGGAATATCAATCTTTAACCGTGAAATTCTGCTCAATGTTTTGTTCGCGATGAACGAGCTCGACCTTGACATTAAAATTCTTGTGGATATGCTCGGCCATATGCTGTGCGCAATATACAGATCGATGCTGTCCGCCGGTACATCCAAAACATACCATTAAATTAGTAAATCCTCGTTCCTTATAACGAGCAACTGATGCATCAACAAGACGATAGCAATTATCAAGGAATACATTGACTTCGCCATCATCTTCAAGAAATTTTATTACTTGTGAATCCAGTCCAGTAAAAGGCTTGTAACGCTCATATTTACCGGGATTATTAACGCCACGGCAGTCAAAAACAAAGCCACCGCCATTACCTGACGTGTCATTTGGAATGCCTTTTTTATAGGCAAAGCTCATCACTTTTACCGTAAGAGATTTGCGCTGCAAATCGTCGGCAAACTGCTTGAGATTAACGAGCCGCTCTAAAAGCTGATTGAGATATGGGTATTCTGTGTATGGACGGTCGAGTAATGCACGAAGATTAGCTATTGCAAACGGAACACTCTGCATGAAGTGAGGCTTCTTCTCGAAATAGCCTCGGAAACCGTAAGCGCCGAGAACCTGAAGGGTACGGAACAAAACAAAATGACGCAGCTGTTCCATGAAGTATTGTTCGTCAATATACTGGTATTTACGCAATGATTCTATGTATTCCCCTATCAACTCCTTACGCAAAGAGTCTGGATAGTTGGCTTTAGCCTGCCATAGAAATGAAGCCACATCATAGTAAAACGGTCCTTTACGACCACCTTGAAAATCTATAAACCATGGCTCACCATCTTTAATCATTACATTTCTGGACTGGAAATCGCGATACATAAAAGTACCTGACTGCGAGCGCATCAATACTCCGGCCAGTGCTTGGAAATCATCCTCAAGTCTGTCTTCTTGAAATTCTATACCAGTGGCCTTTAAGAAACAATACTTGAAATAGTTGAGATCCCACATGATTGTGCGGATATCAAACTGAGAAGAGGGGTAACAATAGTTGAAATCAAGACCAACTGCACCCGAAAACTGCAAATCAGGTAAAGCACGAATCGTCTTTATAAGCAATTCTTTTTCTTCAGTAGAGAATGAGCGCGTTAAACGACCCTTTTCGATAGCTTTAAACAGAAGAGTGTCTCCCAGATCTTCCTGCAAATAAGACATTCTATCGTCTGCTATTGCAACAACCTGAGGCGCACGGATACCCTGTTTGCGGAAATGGTCAGACATGTAAATAAAGGCGTTATTTTCCTCTACACATGTGCCAATCACACCAATCAAATCCTGCTCTCCTTTAAGCCTGAAATATCGGCGGTTAGAACCAGAAGACGGTAATTCCTCTATTGAAGCAGGTAGAGAGCCAACATGATTGGCATATAAGTTTTCAAGTGTTTTGTTAGCCATAATACAATTGTTATGATGGTGACAGGACCATAGCCCTTATTATTATCAGTTACCCATCTCAGAAAGGAAACGGATACGCACAAGTCTAATCTCTGATTCTGAAAAATCCGGACAAAGTTCTTTGTAGGCTTCCGAGAGACTATCAGACTCTGATTCCATGAAGTAGTCAAAAATCTCCTCTTGATCTTCGGAGTCAATAATATTGTCAAGGTAATAACGGATATTAATTTTAGTACCCGAATTAACGATAGCCTCAATCTCCTCAAGCAACTGGTCAAAGCTCATATTGAGTGAGCGGGCGAGCTCAGTAAGATCTATTTTACGGTCAATAGCTTGAATAATAGAAATTTTTGATTTTGAACGATTGGCAACGCTTCTAACTCGAAGGTCCTCGGGTCGCTCAATTTCACGCTCATCTACATAAGTTTTGATTACCTTGACAAATTCTTCTCCATAGCGTTTCGCCTTGCCAGCACCAACGCCCGGGATATTCTGCAATTCTTCAATGGTAATAGGATAGCTTGTCGCCATCGCTTCAAGAGACGGCTCTTGAAAAATTACATAAGTAGGGAGTTTGTGTTTAGCAGCAATCTCTTTACGGAGTGAGTCAAGAATTGCATATAACTCAGGATCAGCCGAACAGCTTGCCCCACCCTTTGCAAACACCGGTTCATCATCGTCTTCGAAATCTGAGTCTTCAACAATCTTAAATGAACGAGGGTTTTCCATAAAATCACGGCCGGCAGGAGTCACTCTGACCAATCCATAATTCTCTATATCGCGCGCAAGGTAGCCGTTCAAAGAAGCCTGACGGACCACAGTATTCAAGAAACGATAATCACGGTTTTTACTACAACCGTATGTCTCAAGCTCATCATGATGGTATGCCTTTATTTCATTTGTGTTCTTGCCAAGCATTACATCAATAACATGGTCAGCTTTAAAACGCTCTTTAAGTGCAACAACTGTTTCGAGCACGTCGATAAGATCATCCTTAGCCTCAACTCGATTATGGGTGGACCGACAATTATCACAATTACCACAGTTTTCATCGTCATAGTCTTCACCAAAATAATGAAGCAACGCTTTTCGACGACACACTGCCGACTCTGCATATGCTGCAGTCTCGACAAGTAACTGCTTGCCTATCTCCTGTTCGGTCAATGGCTTGCCCTGCATAAATTTCTCCATCTTCTGGAGGTCTTTATAAGAGTAGAAAGCCAAACAATAGCCTTCGCCACCATCTCGGCCTGCACGACCAGTTTCCTGATAATAGCCCTCTAACGACTTTGGCATGTCATAATGGATAACAAAACGCACATCGGGCTTGTCTATGCCCATGCCGAATGCGATTGTAGCGACAATCACGTCAACGGTCTCAAGCAAAAAGGCATCCTGATTGCCTGAACGGGTGCTACCATCGAGACCTGCATGATATGGCAAAGCTTTCACATTATTAATACACAAAAGTTCGGCAAGCTCTTCAACTTTTTTGCGACTTAAGCAATATATAATGCCTGATTTACCGTTTTGTTGCTTAACAAATTTGATTATGTCGCGATCAGTCGTCTTGGTCTTGGGACGAACCTCGTAATAAAGATTGTGGCGGTTGAACGACGATTTAAAAACGGCAACGTCAGTCATACCAAGATTTTTCTGAATATCATGCTGCACCTTAGGAGTTGCAGTTGCGGTCAAAGCTATGACAGGACGAACGCCAATTTCATTAATTATTGGCCTGATTCGCCGATATTCAGGACGGAAATCATGGCCCCACTCAGAAATACAATGCGCTTCATCTATAGCATAGAATGATATCTTAACGTGGCGTAAGAAATCAATGTTCTCTTCTTTGGTCAATGACTCAGGAGCGACATATAGAAGCTTTGTCTTACCAGAAACTATATCGCTTTTTACGCTATCTATGGCCGCACGCGTAAGCGATGAATTCAAGAAATGGGCTATATTATCATCTGCGCTAAAGTTTCGCATAGCATCCACTTGATTTTTCATCAGTGCAATCAAGGGTGAAACTACTATAGCCGTGCCATCACATAACAAGGCCGGCAGCTGATAGCAAAGCGATTTACCTCCACCCGTAGGCATAAGCACGAAAGTGTCATGACCATCAAGCAAATTAAGGATTATCGCTTCCTGATTGCCTTTGAATGTATCAAATCCAAAATGCTCTTTAAGAGCTTCAGTGAGAAGATGTCGTGGAAACATAGCCTGGTTGTTCTTAATTTTGATACTATTGCCAATACCTATTCAAGAGTCGCTTCTTCAAAATGAGCTGCTTCAATCTTTTGGTAAGCATAATCTCGCGTCACCGTAAATTCTTTTACATCTGCAGATGGCAATTCGTACATCGCATCGACCATTATTGACTCAACAATCGAACGCAATCCGCGCGCACCAAGTTTGTACTCAATAGCCTTATCTACAATAAGGTCAAGGGCGTCGTCATCAAATTTCAGGATGATACCGTCCATGGCAAACAATTTTTCGTATTGACGCGTTATTGCATTCTTTGGTTCAGTAAGCACGCGACGCAAAGCATCGCGGTCAAGCGGCTCAAGATGAGTCAATATTGGCAGACGACCAATTATTTCTGGGATAAGACCGAAAGATTTTAAATCTTGTGGAGCGACATAGCGCATGAAATCCTTGGCTTCGATACGACGGCGCTTACCATCAGTCGAATAACCGACTACATGGGTGTTAAGACGATGTGCGACCTTCTGCTCAATGCCGTCAAACGCACCACCACATATAAAAAGAATGTTCTTTGTATCTACAGGTATCATGCGCTGCTCGGGATGCTTACGTCCACCTTGTGGCGGAACATTAACAATAGAACCTTCAAGCAATTTTAGCAATCCTTGCTGAACGCCCTCGCCTGACACATCACGGGTAATTGACGGATTATCGCCCTTACGAGCAATCTTATCAATCTCATCAATAAAGACGATGCCACGTTGCGCACGTTCCACATCATAATCTGCGGCCTGCAGCAGCCTTGTAAGCAGACTCTCGATATCTTCACCAACGTAGCCTGCCTGAGTTAACACCGTTGCATCAACAATAGTAAAAGGCACATCGAGGAGACGCGCTATCGTTTTTGCAAGCAAGGTCTTACCAGTGCCGGTCGGGCCAACAAGAATAATATTGCTCTTTTCGATATCTACATCGTCATCATCGGGCTGCATCAAACGTTTATAGTGGTTATAAACAGCGACAGACAAGTATTTCTTAGCTTCATCTTGACCAATAACATATTGGTCAAGAAAAGCTTTAATAGCAGCCGGCTTCGGAATTTCTTTTAAAGTCTTTCCTTTAAGCGCAGCACTTTTATTTTTGCCACTTGCCGCCTCGCCATGATAGCTGACGATCATGTCATGAATCGCATTTACACAATCAGTGCAAATATATGATTTCTGATCAGGCGAAGGCACTAACGCTTCGACTTGCGAAGCATCTCTGCCGCAATAGCTACACTTGGGTTCTTTAGCTTTTGGCATTAGTGTTTAGCTTTAATAAGTACACTATCAATCATGCCATATTCTTTAGCCTCTTCAGCCGTCATCCAGTAATCTCGGTCAGAGTCTTTTTCAACCTTATCAAAGGGCTGACCAGAGTGGTCTGCGATTATGGTATAAAGTTCATGCTTGAGTTTCTTAATTTCGCGAGCTGTAATTTCAATATCACTTGCCTGACCTTGTGCTCCGCCCATAGGCTGATGAATCATCACTCGCGAGTGTCTCAACGCAAAACGTTTTCCTTTTTCTCCGGCAACCAACAGGACAGCGGCCATTGACGCGGCCATACCAGTACAGATGGTTGCGACGTCGCTCGAAATATACTGCATCGTGTCATATATTCCAAGACCGGCATAGACAGAGCCGCCAGGAGAGTTAATATAAATCGAGACATCCTTACCAGGATCCGCAGAATCAAGATAGAGTAACTGCGCTTGAATGACATTAGCAGTGTAATCATTCACCTCGGTGCCGAGGAAAATGATACGGTCCATCATCAGTCGAGAGAAAACGTCCATTTGAGCTACATTAAGTTGACGTTCTTCGATAATTGACGGATTAATATAGTTAGCACTCACGGCAGCATTAATTTGAGAAGTATATTGGTCGAGTGAAAGACCGTTCATGCCGAGGTGATGAACTGCAAAATTGCGGAAATCTGACTTATTATTCATATTATATAGATAGTTGTTTATATTCAAAAGCATTAATATTTATTCAAAGTTACAAAATTCGGCATGTATTTGCAAGTTTTTTCGTGATAATTATTTCTTGTTCGGGACGATTAGCACAAAAAATACATGAAAAACCTCATACTATAATACAACAGGGGCCACTCTTGACGAAGAGCGGTCCCTGCTTAGACTTATTTTATCAATAAGAGTTATTCTTCTGTTTGAGGATTGGGATTAATCATCTTTACAAACTCTTCCATGGTGACATTCTTCGGGTCGACAGTAACAGCCTCGCGGATGAATGCAAACATTTTGAGTTCTGCAACCTCTTCAGCTATGCGGCGACGATAGTTCTTATCGGCAAGGATACGTTTTGCTGTATCATTAAGAGTTTCTTCGTCCATATTGTAAATGCCATATTGCGTAAACTGCTGCTGAGCGATGAAGCGTGCACGGGCAAGAAGATCCTCCTCCTCAACCTTAACGCCAAGTTTTTCAGCAATGCGGTCACTAATAAGCTGCCACTTAATCTGCGACTCCATCTGGTCAAACTCTTTATCCCAGTCAGTGTCTGCAGGCGTTTCGGGATTATTCATCTTTAGCCAGCGGACGAGGAACTCTTTCGGCAGTTTAATGTCCTTGCCATATTTATCAAGGAAATATTTACGAGTTTCGTTATTGAAGAAATAATCGGTATTACCGCGGAACGAAGCAGCAATCATTGCCTTGAGAGCAGCATTATATTCTTCTTCGTTATGCACTTTATCACGTCCGAATACATTGTCGAAGAATTCCTGATTATGTTCGGCAAGTTTGACAACAATGATTTCAGAAATAGCCATTTCGAAATCGCCCTTGTAGTCTTCAGCTTTTTCCTTGTCGATATTAAGCATAGATGCGAGTTCAGTGGCGTTACCTTCGCAAGAAGCATAAGGATTGAACACAACCTTATCGTTAATCTTCTTTCCGATAAATTTCTGCTCTTCTTCTTTTGACTTAAAGTAGAAAGGTGCAACAATGCCATTGATAACCTGAACAGCATCTTCCGTTTCTTTAACTGAGCCATCAGGGTTGAGTTCCATTATTGTACCCTTAACGACCGCCTTGGCATCGACTTCATCGCCAGGAACCTGAGCGCCAAAACGTTCACGCAGGCTCTTGTCCTGCTCTTCCATCATCTTATCAGTTACTTCAATCTGATAGTAAGGAAGTGTCACATTTTTGTCAAGCTCAATCTCAAATTCGGGAGCGAATCCGAGGTCATATGTAAAGGTGTAGTCCTTATCGTCAAGATTGATTTCTTTAACATTTTCAGGGATAGGCTGACCAAGGATATTGATTTTGTTATCAACGATGTACTTAACAGCAGCCTCATAAACAAGATTATTGAGTACGTCGCTCTTCACCTGTTTGCCGAAGCGGCTACGGAGTTGCGCAATGCTGATATGGCCTTTGCGGAAACCGGGGATATTATGGGTTTTACCTATCTTTTTGAGTTCTTCGTCGACCTTAGCTGTGTAATCTGCTTCTTCGACATTGACGATGAGTTTGCCGTTGCAATCATCGATTTTTTCAAATGTAATCTTCATTAGAAGTCCTGATTTATGGATTTGTGAATATTATGTTTCTTTGAATACGGGTGC
>CAMWQZ010000043.1 GCA_947176515.1 uncultured Bacteroidales bacterium
TGTAACCTTCTGATCCGTAGTCAGATGCTCTATTCAGTTGAGCTAAGGAGCCTTTCGCTCTTTTGCGATTGCGAGTGCAAAGTTAAGTCTTTTTCGCGAACCGACAAAATATTTTTGTGTAATTTGAAGAAAAATAATTTTTACCGTCACAGAAATTAACTATCGTCAGCGGTTTTATGTCAACGAAAAGTGTTAATTTCGCAAGAAGTTTAATAAATCCACCCAATAACACTGCACAATATGATGAAATTACCTGGATTAACATTGCTTGTTGCATTGCTTGGCCTTACAGCGGCGCCGTCTGTCTCGGCTGAAAAGCTTGTGATACTGCATACTAACGATACCCACTCGATGATTGACCCAGATACGGATGATTTAGGAGGTGTGGTCCGCAGAAAGGTGGTCATTGACAGCGTGAGAAAGGCCGAAAAAAATGTTTTGCTGGTCGACGCCGGTGATTTTGTGCAAGGTACGCTTTATTTCAACCTGTATCGTGGCGAGGTAGAGCAAAAAATGATGAACGAACTCGGCTATGACATCCGCATCCTCGGTAATCATGAGTTTGATAACGGCATCTACGAACTTGCTGATCTTCTGGCAGATTCACGCGCTGAGATGCTGTCAACTAATTATGATTTGTCGCAATCGGTGTTAGGTAAGCGATTCAGACCGTTTACGATTCGCGAGTTCGGCGACAAGCAGGTAGGTTTTATTGGCATAAATTTGCGCCCCGAAGGCATGATTTCAGAGGGCAATTATGATGGCGTCGTATATCTCGATGCGATTAAAGCCGCCAATGCTGCAGCTTGGTGGCTGAAAAATATTGAAAAGGTCGATGCGGTCGTTGCAATTACGCATATTGGATATGACCCGACTATGCCTCCGGGTGATAAACGCTTGGCTCAACTGTCGGAAGACATTGATGTAATTATCGGCGGACACTCTCATGACCTTATCCAGCCTTCGCCCGAAGCGTCGGCAAGGCTGCAACCTCGCGTTAAAAACGCTGATGGTCGCGAAATCCAGATTGGTCAGCTCGGTAAGTCAGGTAAGTATATCGGCAAGATTGAAATAGACCTTGATAATCTTGCAACTAATTATGAGACAATACGCATCGACAAGCGTCTTGACGGACGTGCTGATAGAAAGCTCGCCGACATGATTAAGCCTTACAGGCGCGGCGTTGATTCGCTGATGCGTGTAGTTATCGGCAAGAGTGCAGTCGAGTTGCCTAAAGGCGGCGAACGTCTGTTGAATTTTGGTGCAGACTTTGTGTTTGAGCGTGGTCGTAAGCTCGTAGGTGACGTTGACCTCGCCATTGTCAACAAAGGCGGTTTGCGCCGCGACTTGCCGAAGGGCGATATTACCGAAGGCATGATTATAACCCTGATGCCCTTCTATAATTATATAAATGTATTGGAGATAAAAGGACGCGACCTTCTCGAAGCCTTTAACGTTATGGCGGCTGACGGCGGTAACGGTGTCAGCGACAATGTCAATATAAAGTATAGTAAGAAAGACGGAGAGTGTGTAGAAGTGCTTATCAACGGTCAGCCGCTCGACTTGGACAGAATCTACCGTCTGGCCACCATCGACTATCTCGCCAAGGGCGGCGACTACATGAGTTCGCTCAAGCGCGGCAAACTCATTGCCAAAGGAGATAAAGTGCTCTATGATGACATGATTGAAGAGTTCCGCCACGGTATGTTTAAAGGTAAGACTCTTAATCCGTCTGACCAGCCGCGAATGAAAAATATTGATTGAAAATCTTGCTTCCGTACACTTCAGTATGAATAAAGCTGTTAAATTAGTTCTTGCATTAGCCGTTTGCTCGGCGACCTTGCTTTCTGTTGCCTCTCCGCTTGCTCGCCAACGACTCAAAGATGATGACTGTGTCAGGTGGGTAGACTCAGTTTATAATAAATTGACTCCCCGTCAGCGCGTTGCGCAATTGGTCGTGCCTAAGATTGCCCCTGATCAGGGCCAGGCTGCGCGTAATGCCGTAAAGCGCTTTGTCGCAGAAAACAATGTCGGTGGACTCTTATTCTCAAAAGGTTCGTTGACAGAGTATGCAGAAATTATAAACTATGCGCAGTCTCTGTCAGAGGTGCCTTTGATGATAACTTTCGACGGCGAGTGGGGATTGTCAATGCGCATCGCTAACACTCCGCGCTTTCCTAAAAACATGGCGCTCGGTGCGATAACTGACCCTCGTCTTTTATATGATTATGGTCAGGAAGTGGCTCGGGAGTTTCGTTTATCAGGAGTGCAGGTTAATTTCGCACCAGTGCTCGACGTGAATTCTAATCCCTCTAATCCAGTCATCGGTACACGCTCTTTTGGCGAAGACCCTGAGAGGGTTGCCCGTCTTGGAGTGGCATATTCGCTCGGGCTTGAAGACGGAGGAGTGATGGCGGTGGCTAAGCATTTCCCTGGCCACGGTGACACATCTACAGACTCACATAAGTCTCGAACAGTTGTCACTCACACTCAGCAGCAACTTGATTCGGTTGATTTAGTGCCGTTTGAGGCTTTTGTCAACGCTGGATGTTCGGGCGTTATGACTGGTCATATAGTGTTGCCAAATGTTGATTCATCTGACCTTCCGGCATCACTTTCATATAAAATGACCACTGAACTGCTGCGTAAACGACTCGGTTTCGAAGGTGTTGTTTTTACTGATGCGCTGTCGATGGCAGGCGCCAAGGTCGAAGGCAAGAACAATGCCGTCCTTGCGCTAAAAGCTGGAGCTGACGTGCTCGAAACTTTGACATCGCCCATTGCTGATATTGATGCAATTTTGGCGGCTGTCAAGAGTGGTGAATTATCTCAGGAACGTATCGAAGAAAGTTGCCGGAGAGTGCTTGCCTATAAGTATCTTCTCGGTCTTTCATCACGTCCGAAAGCTGTTGATGTCAAATCACTTTCAAAGTCTATTAACACGGCAGAGGTCGAGGCTCTTAATCGTCGCCTGACCGCTGCCACGATGACTGTGCTAAGAAATAACGGTGATATTCTCCCGATAAAGGACCTCGGCGGAAAGTCGATTGCCGTGGTTAATATTGGCGCATCGGCTGAGAACACTTTTTCATCGTTCTGCGCTCGTTATGCTAAAACTGCATCGTTTTCGATTGATGCTAATGGTGCAAGCCAGTCCGTGTTAGCCCAGATTAAGCAGCACGACCTTGTTATCGCTGCAGTCTATTCTGATGCCCAATGGGCTCGAAATGCGTTGGCCCAACTGAAAAGTGAGCCTGGGCTGTTGCCCGTGTTCTTTGTTTCGCCCTATAAGATGGATAAATTTGCGGCTTCTTTGTCGGGGGCTCCTGCAATTTTATTGGCATACGAGGATACGCGTCTGGCTCAGGAATATGCGGCTCAGGCTTTATTCGGCGGTATAAATGTTGATGGGCGTTTGCCTGTCGATTTACCAAAGATTGCAAAAATAGGCACCGGTGTAAAGATTGAAAAAACGCGCCTCGGCTACTCCACACCGATTATGCAGGGATTAAAACCTACGCTAACTGATAGTCTTGATGCAATTGTCTCAAAGTTGATTGAGGCTGGTGGTATGCCTGGTTGTCAGTTGTTGGTAGCCAAAGGAGGCGACGTAGTGTATGATAAATGTTTTGGCCGCATTTCGCAAGGCGGTTCGCCTGTGACCCAGTCGACAGTCTATGACCTCGCCTCTGTGTCAAAAGCTTTGGGCACTTTGCCTGGACTTATGAAGGCATATGACATGGGCATGTTCCGCTTCGATGATTTCATGTCGACTTATGTCCCAGGGCTGCGTCAGCCTGGAAAAGATAGTTTGCGAGTGCGCGAGTTTCTGTTTCACGAGACAGGTTTCCCGGCTACCCTCAATATGTATAGCCTCATGATTGACACGGCGTCTTATTCAGGGCGTCTTATAACCTCTCGTCCTGATAAGGCTCACTCAATTAAAATTGGCAACCGGGCTTACGGTAATAATTCAGCCCGACTGAGGTCTGATATCACGGCGTCGGCTTACTCTGACAAATTCCCTGTCGAAGCATCTAAGGGGATGTTTACCGGTCCTGCAACTTACGACACGATTATGTCGCGCATCTATAATATAGATCTTAAGCCGACAAAGAATTATCTCTATTCATGCTTGAATTTCTGTCTGCTTATGGATATGGAGCAGCGGCTCACGGGTATAGACCATGACCGTTTTGTGTCTGATAGTATTTTTGCGCCATTAGGAGCCTATACCACATGTTATCAGCCGACGAAATATTTGCCTATGAACCAGATTGCCCCTACAGAAAAAGATAATTTTCTTCGCAAGCAGCATCTTCAGGGTTATGTTCACGATGAACTCGCCAATTTTTCAGGCGGAGTGCAAGGCAATGCTGGATTATTCTCGAATGCTGACGATTTGGCAAAATTCTGCCAGATGTTGTTAAATGGCGGTGAGTATGGCGGTCATCGTTTCTACACCAAGGCCACAACCGATGTATTCACTCAGACCAAGAGTCCTAATTCGAGGCGTGGACTGGGCTTTGACAAGCCGGACACAGCCAAGCCTGAGTCTTCACCAACATGTGAGGAAGCCGACCCTTCGGTTTTCGGTCATCTTGGTTTTACCGGGACAGGCTTTTGGGTTGACCCGGTCAATGATTTGATTTTTATATTCCTTACCAATCGCGTTAACCCAACTCGCGAAACGCCTGTGTTTAATAAATCGCAAATCAGACCTGAACTTTTCCGCCAAGTTTACAAGGCGCTCGAATGAAAAAAATAGCGTTAGTCCTATTAGGTCTTGCTCTCGGCGCTTCTTGTGCAAAAGCGGTCGAGGCCGATTCTGTCGGCTTGCAGTCGCAGTGTAAATTCTCATTGCGCAGGAGTCTTGTCGGCGCAGTCTCGTCTGTGGCTATCAACGGAGCGCTGACCGAAGTTTTAAAGGATAATATTATGGAGATGCGTCCAGATGGAAGTGGCGACCACTCATTCCCGTCGAGACATACGTCTTATGCGTTTACTCTTGCATCAATCTGCGCTCACGATCTTTATCGTTTTTCACCGTTGTGGGTATCGGCGTCACATACGCTTGCCAATGCGGTTGCGATGCAGCGAGTTTATGCCTCACGACACTATCCGGGCGATGTCCTTGCCGGAGCGGCGCTCGGATTTGCGTCGACTGAGTTAGGATATTGCATATCAAATTGGATTTTCCCAGGGGACCGCTGCCATGAGCGCTTTCGTCCGAATGGTAATAGCCGTTGTCTCACGACTTCGACCGAGGCATTAATAACGTTGTGCACTCATCGCGTTGGTGGGCTTGCCGTCGGGTGCGGCATCCAATCATCGGTTTCTTTAGACTTTCCTGTGGCGGAATATTGGGGGCTTGGGGCATCAATTGGGATGCGCTCTCATCCTGTTTATCTTGACGGTGACTATGTCGGCGGTCTTAATGGGGCTTCACTATCGGCTGGAGGTTTTATATGTCGTCAGTTTGGATATTGGCAGGCAGATGCCTCGGTTGCATTTGGCTTAATATACAATTTTGACCGACCTTGTGACGCCTCCGCATCTATTGCTCCACTCTTTGACTTATCAGCAAGCGTTTACAGATGTGTGGCCCGTGGGTTTTCGATAGGACCCAAATTCGGAGTCGATATAACAAAAAGACCGTCAGCGCTGTGCGCGCTAACGGTCAGTCTTGTTGTAAAAGCTGATTTCTGAGTTATTTCACCTTTATTTCGCTGATGCGTGGTGTGCGGATGCGTGGCTTGAGTTCGCCGCCGATGAGTATGATCTCACCTTCGGGAGTAACGGCAGCCGCAGCTCCTGCACGGGCAGTCTCAGGGTCGTTTGCAGCAATCGACCATTTACCTTTCGCTGGGTCAAATACTAATACGCGTGAATTAAAACGGTACCATTCAATCGGGTGAGACAGATAGTCGGGAGCCTGATTGCGCAGAGCTTCGAGGAAAACGTCCTTATTAACGCCTCCTGTTACTACGATACGTCCGTCGGGGAGGGTACATGCGATACCTCCGCCTGTTGAGATTGCCTCGCCGTCTTCAGTGACAGGGCCTGCGATTGTTTTCCATTTCCCGGATGATGGATTGTATTCGAATCCGTCAGTGTCGAGTGAGGCAGGACGGTTCTCTCCTTTACCTGCAAATCCGCCCCACAAATAAAGTCTTGGTTCTCCTTTAGCATTTGCTGAGGCTGCCATAACAGGCTGCACACGAGGATTGCCTGGGAAATCAGCGAGACGTTTCCAACCTTTGTCAAGTTTTGCCAGGTCGAGGCAATAGAGCGCATTTGATGGCGCGCCGTCAACGTTGCCGCCAGCGACGTAGATTTTACCGCCCAACCATGCTGCAGTCATGTTATCCATCGCAACGGGCAGAGATGGAAGCTCGGTGACTACGGCTTCGCCGTTAGCGCTGACATTGATTTTGTAGACTGAGCGGAGAGCCTCGCTCGGGGTTGTGCCACCTATGATTACAAGTCCTTCGGGAGTGGTCACCGATGCGCCGTAAGCCATCGGAGCCGGGAGCATGCCGATTTTCTTGGTGCTCACGTGGCCGTTTTCGTCGCGGATTACACTATAGATAGCTTGATAAAATTTCTTTACGCTGCCGGGAGCCATCGGGTTTGAGGGAAAGTTGCAGCCTCCTGCCTTGATGACATATCCGTCTGCCATGCCGGCAAACGCTGCTGAGACGCCACTGGCGATTCCGTCTTCGGTGTCGGCTGCTTCTTCAACTTCGATTTTGAAGGTTGAAGCAGGAAGGTTATCTGAGTTTACGAGGTTGGCGCGAGTAAAGGGTTGCCATCCGTAGCGCACGAAGCGCGGTTCTTTGATATCCATATTGGTAAGTTTTATGCGATTATTATCAATAATTTCGGCTGTCGCCGGCTTATATAGCCCGTCAAATTCGGCTATTTCAAAAGTTCTTATTGTCGTGCCGTCGGCCGGGTGCATTCCTTCGCCATATTCCATCGTCAGTTCGATGGTTCCGGGCGCGGTGCGCACTGCTTTCAGCGGCAGTGGACCTGACGGCGTTACGTTGTTCATGCTATACACTCTGTTGAGCGCCCAACGGCCAAGGCGTTGACCCACGGGGCGCTTGTCGCGAGGGTGGACATCGAGAGAATCGCCGAGGTCTGACGTCACAGCCATGCCTATAGCTCCTGATGTATTCAACATCCGGCGTTGGCTGTCGCGGAACAGCGGCCAAGACGGGCGGTCAATCGAGCTGAGCTGAGTGTAGATGAAAGGTAATTCGGCGTCGTGCCAATTACGTTTCCAACTATCAATGAGCATAGGGAAAAGCTGCTCATGAACCTCGGTGTTATGGGCATTGGACTCTCCCTGATACCAAATCACACCAGCCAGCGGATATGCTCCAAGCGGACGGATGCCTGTTGCAAAAAGATAAGATGGCTCGTAGGGGTGGCGGTGGTCAAGGTTAGCGGTGCCGGTGTTCTCGCCTGCACGTTTTTGCGCCCACGGCTGAACATAGTCGTTCTTACGCCAGTTAAGTAATGCTTCGGGCAGCTCGTGTTGGAGAGTCTAGCTGTCAATCCATGATTCGGTGTTA
>CAMWQZ010000044.1 GCA_947176515.1 uncultured Bacteroidales bacterium
TCATAATAAAACTGCACTTCAAAAGTTTTATGTCTAACTTTTGGGGTGCAGTTCAAAGGTGCGTCCACATTGATATACAGCTTGTAGCGACACACCAGGGTGTGTCGCTACAATTTAGCAATTCTGCAAAGCCCTATCTTAATCGTAGACTCAACAAAGGTTAAAATCTATCGCAACCAAATTTTTTTGCGTTACGTGGCGAAAAGTTCACATTTATAAACATCTAACAATCAGCGAATTACAAAACACCCAAAACAAATTGCGTTACGCGCTAAAATTTGGGCGTTTATATCACCTTAACTCATCAGCAAAACGATTACCACGCCCCAGAGGATTAGCAGGGTGTTACCGATGGCGTAGGTTACGGTGTAGCCCATAGCCGGAATAGTGCTGCCGAGGGCGTCCTGGATTGCACCGAGCGACGCAGTCGTCGTGCGGCTGCCGGCACAGCATCCGAGATTAATAGCCGCCGGAAACTTAAACACTTTCTTGCCGATAATCATTGCCAATATCAGTGGCAATGACGTGCAGACTACACCCATCAGGAACATCATCAGACCTACTTCCTTGAGACCGCTAACAAACGACGGGCCCGAAGTGATGCCGATAACCGCGATAAACATATTCAGTCCGAGATTATCCATCAACCACACTGCCGACGACGGTATGCGGCCGAAAGTCGGATGCTTGGAGCGTAACCAACCTAAAACAAGACCGGCGATAAGCGCGCCGCCACTTGTGCTGAGACTGATTGGCACACCGCCGATATGGATGGCCATCGCACCCAAGATGCCGCCGATAAAGATGCCTAAACCGACAAAGATAAGGTCAGATTTAGTCGATTTACGGTCAGCGTAGCCAATCTGAGGGGCTGCGTCATTAACTTCGCGCTCAAGACCTATAATTGTGACGACGTCGCCTCGCTGAAGCTTAAATTGGGCGAGCACCGGCATTGCGACTCCGCCACGAGTGATGCTTTTGATTGAAACTCCATACATAAACTTCATGGCTCTGAGCTGGTCGACGGTTTTTCCGGCGATTGACTTTGACGCAACAGTCACGTCGAGTTGCTCGGCAGGGAAATCGAGCAGTTCGGTGTCCATCACTTCCTGGCCTACCCATTGCTCGTCGCCGATTATAAACTCACGGCGTCCACTGAGCACGATTTCATCGCCCTTTGATATTTTCAAGTCGGGCGCCACCTCAACCACCTTACCATTAGTGCGCACTCTTTCAACAAAAAGTCGGCGCCCCTCTGATTCAAGATATTGCTCCACTTCTGCCACTGTCTTAGGCATATCGAAGAAATCGGCTTCGACCTTATATGCACGGAAAGCTACCGGGCGCAATGCTTTCAGACAGTTGGGGTCAGAGTTGGCAGAACCTTGATTGAGTTTCTTCTCGAGTTCGGCAGTCTCGGCTCTCACTTTCTTGATGCCACCGAGCAGGGCCGGGCCGAGGTTTGCAAGTATATATGCTGATCCGATTGTACCGAATACGTATGTCACGGCATAACATACAGGCATAACTGCAATCCACGCCTGTTTTGTCTCTTCTGAGACTGACAGGGTGTTAAGCGTGTCGGTGCCGACTCCGATAATGGCCGACATGGTCTGAGCGCCGGCGAGCAAACCTAACGACTCACCGATGCTGTAACCCATCATTTCCGCCACGCCCCACGTCACGAGCAGGCACAGCACACAAACCACGGCTGCAAAAATAACCTGCTTTATGCCGTCGCCTCGTAGCGCAGAGAAGAATTGCGGCCCGACACTATAGCCAATCGAAAACAGGAAGAGTAAGAAGAACACATCCTTTAGCGGACCTGGAATCGGTATGTTAAGCTGACCTATGGCAACCCCGACCAGAAGCACCGACGTAACGGTACCCAATGAAAACGATTTATACTTCAGTTGGCCGATAAAAAAGCCAATGCCTATTGTCAGAAATACCGCCAACGAGGGGTTATTTCTCAGCGTCTCAACAAACCAGTCCATTTATTTTTATTAAGTTGGTGATTAAAATAGTTGCCGTAGCATAAGTTTTTAACACCAAACTCCCCTAAATGGTTGCATTTTATGCAAATTTGCAGTAGCATTGCAAATTTGCATAAAATATCAGCTTGTTTTGTCAAGCATTTTATGTAAATTTGCAGTCGCACTTCAAATTTACATAATTATGAACGAAACATCACCTTATATACACCGCCACATTGCAGATTCTATTACGGAGGCCGCCCGTTATTTTTCTGTTATAACTTTGACCGGCCCACGTCAGTCGGGAAAGTCTACCCTTTTTCGTCACCTCTACCCAAATGTGCCATATATCAATCTTGAGACTCCTGACACACGCTTGATTGCTAAACGGGACCCCAAATCTCTTTTAAACGAATACGCTGACGGCTTGATAATTGACGAAGTACAGCACATCCCCGAACTGCTATCATATATTCAGACCATTGTTGACGATGAGCCGAATCGACGTTATTATTTAACCGGCAGCTCTCAGTTTTCATTGCTAAAAACCGTCAATCAGTCGCTCGCTGGCAGAAGCGCCGTTTTCGAACTTATGCCGCTATCGCTAAGCGAAATCTCAGACCTCAGAGCCGATAAGTCGATAGATGATATTCTTTATAGCGGATTTTACCCGGCTATATGGAGTGGAAAAAACACTCCTTCGCTGTTCTATCCAAGTTATAATAAGACTTATATCGAGCGTGATGTCAGAACAATCTTAGAGGTCAAGCATCTCGACGCATTTCAGCGTTTTGTCAGATTATGCGCAGCTAGAATAGGTAGCATTTTTAATGCATCCGAACTTTCGAATGAAATCGGTGTGTCTGTCAATACGATTCTCGCGTGGTTATCTGTACTTCAGGCATCATATCTGATATACCTCTTGCCCCCGTTCCACACCAACACACGCAAACGCCTGACTAAGAGTCCTAAGATTTATTTCACCGACTCTGGATTGGCTGCTTATCTGCTTGATATAGATTCACCTCAGATAATGAATCGCGATAAAATGCGTGGCCACCTTTTTGAAAATATGGTCATCATTAACGCACTTAAAGCTCAGCTAAACAAAGGCAAGACTCCACAGCTTTACTTCTACCGCGATTCTAACGGCAATGAAGTGGATTTGCTTGTCAAAAACGGGTCGGCCTATGATTGTATCGAAATAAAATCGAGTGCCACATTCCACCCCTCATTCACAAAAGGCCTGGACCTCTTTGAGAAGGCGTTCCCAGACCTCGTCGCACAAAAAAGTGTCGTCTATGCAGGGGAGACATTTCCCGGCATAGACGGCACAAAGATTATTAATATTTTTGATGCGTTTTGACTTTGGCTTAGAAGTTATATGAGAAGCCAAACATCAGGTTGTTGGAGTTGAGGTTAAGACCCCAGTTCTCGGGTGCGCCATTTTCTTTCGCAGCGTGGTTGCCACCCTGATAGCCTAAGAAACCGACATGAGCGACGAGACTGAATCTATCATTGCTGTCAAGCGCAACGCACGGACGGAAACCAATGCCATACTGCACTGCCGTGCTGCCATGAGCGCCACCGATGCCGAGGTCTACACAACCATCAACGAAAAGACGCACGCGTTCAAATCTGTAATAATTGTAACGGGCATAGGGGTTGACTTCAAAAACTGTCTTCTCTTCGCCGCCTGACTTGCGATACTGCACGCCGACCTGTGCGCCAATGGCGAATTGATCAGTAAAATTATATCCCAATTCCGGGAGAACGGTTACCTGTGTGCTTTTTACACCACTGGCCGCTTCAGTTGTGCGACCGAAAGTCAGTTGACCACCAGCATACCATTTGTTTGTCTGCGCGCTTGCGCCCAGGGCCATCACCGCAGCAACGGCTAAGAGTAGAAATTTTTTCATTGTCGTTTTGTTTTAGTAAATGAATTTCAGTTATTTAGATAGTTTAAACGTAAAATCAGTGCTTATTGAGAAATTTTTTACGATAATAAGCGTAAGTCATTGATGGCGCGTCGTTAAGTTCCTCTTTCTCGTCGACTTTTCCTATAAACAGGAGATGTGTCCCGAGATCAATTGTCTGCTCGACATTGACCGAAATGAACGAATTTGTCCCGGCTATTACGGCGAGCGTACCGTTAGGCAGCCGCCTCACCGCGCCAAACGACGCAAACTTATCGACATTATGCCCTGACTGGAAACCAAAGGTCTGGAATAACTCCAAATCGGCGTCCTCGCTGATTATCGACGCCGTAAAGCGTCCTGTTGACTCAATCAGCTCACAGGTATAATCAGCCTTATTAAGACAGAGTGACACTTGTTCAGGCAACGAGGTGAGCTGCTGAAAAGCGTCGGCGATGCAACCATTGTCATGGCCGTCCTTAGAGGCCGTAATGACAAAGAGCCCGTAGGTGATATTGAAGAGAGGGTCGTTCATTTCATTGATTTTTATACCATAACGCCGCAAGGCTTATAATTGTTTAACCATCGCCTCAGTCATCACTCAAGAAATAATTTGAACGTGGCGAGAATTTGATTAATTTTGTAATACTATTAATCGGAAATAACCAATTTTAATCATACAACTAATAATCATGAAGTTAAGCTTAATATCATTAGCGTTTTTGACTGCCGGGGCGCTTGCCGCGTCGGCTGCTCGGCCTCAGGTTGTGGCTCACCGCGGTTACTGGAATGCTCCCGGCTCGGCACAGAACTCAATCCGCGCACTCGTTAAAGCAGACTCAATCGGCGCTGACGCCGTCGAACTCGACGTCTGGATTTCAGCCGACAGCGTGCTCTATGTCAATCACGACCCCGAATTTAAAGGCGTTAATATCGAAAAATCTGACTCTAAAACGCTATCGAAACTTCGTCTCGACAACGGCGAGCCACTCCCTACGCTCGACAGCTATCTTAACGCGGCCAAAAGCCTCCGCCCCGACCTCGTCGTTGAGATGAAGACCCATACAGACCCTCGCCGCGAAGACGTTGCCGTAAAAATGGTTATCGACATGATTGCCGAAAAAGGGCTCAGTGACCGAACCTCTTACATCACATTCTCACGCAACTCATTTGACAATCTTGTGGCCATGAGCGGTCGCCCCGTTCAATTCCTTTCGGCCACCGAACCTACCATGCTTGACAAAATCGGCGGCGACGGTGCTGACTACCACATCAGCGCCTACCGCAGCAATCCCCAGTGGTTTGACGAGCTGCGCGCATTAGGCAAGACCATCAACATCTGGACCGTAAACTCGCCTGCCGAGCTGCAATATTGCATCAACCATGGCGCTGACTTCATCACCACCGACGAGCCAGAACTCGCCATGCAACTAATTGAAATGGCATACGCTCCTCGTCCCATGAAGATTATGACCTATAATCTCCGCTTCGGCGAACTCGCTGACATGGACCGTCTCGCCGCCGAAATCAAGGCTCACAATCCCGACTTCGTTGCCATTCAGGAGGTTGACGTCAACACCAACCGCGCCGCCTCAAAGCATAATAACGGACTCAACTACGTCACCGAGCTCGCCCAGCGCACCGGTCTGTTCGGCTACTATGGACGCGCCATTGACTTCGGCCCCGGCTACTACGGCATAGGCATCCTTTCGCGCTATCCGGCTGAAAAAATCGAGAAGTTCGAGCTTCCCAACCCGGGAAATGAAGAGCCTCGCGCACTGCTTATGGGCACTTTTGAAATGCCCGGACAGAAGATTGTGTTTGCCTGCACTCACCTCGACTACCGCGACCACGAGACCCGTAAGAAACAGGCGCGTTTCGTGACTGAAAAACTGACCCAATCGCCTTATCCGGCGCTCCTCGCCGGCGATTTCAACGCCACCAACGGCCAAATCTACATCGAGTCAATCAAGGCTAAGATGAAAGACCTCACTAACGACCGCAAGACCTGGCCGGCTGACGTGCCTCAGGATAAGCTCGACTTCATTTTCGCCTATCCTCCCCAGAACTTTGAACTCAAGTCATGCTTCGTGCCCGAGCCGGCAAAAAACACCGCTTCCGACCATCTTCCCGTCATTTCAGATATAATCGTTAACTTCTAAGTAATTTTCAGAAATGAAGACCAAACCTCAAACTCCTGTCCTGCTTCTTACAGGCTATCTCGGCAGTGGCAAAACGACACTGCTCAACCATATTCTCACCAACCGCAAGGGCATACGCTTTGCCGTTATCGTCAACGATATAGGCGAAGTCAACATCGACGCATCGCTCATTCAGAAAGGCGGTGTTGTCGGCCAGGACCAAAATTCAGATGACCTCGTAGCCCTGCAGAACGGATGTATCTGCTGCACACTGCAGATGGACCTCGTCAAACAGCTCAGTGACCTCATTGCCTCACAGCGTTTCGACTACATCGTTATCGAAGCAAGCGGTATCTGCGAGCCTGCTCCTATAGCCCAGACCATCACGTCTATGCGCATGATGGACGAGCAATACACAGCCCACGGCATACCTCGCCTCGACTGCATAGTGACAGTTGTCGACGCCCTGCGTATGCGCGACGAATTTGGATGCGGCGACAGCCTTTCTCGCCCCGACCGCGGAGAGGAAGACATCGAAAACCTCATCATTGAGCAAATCGAGTTCTGCAATATCATCCTCCTCAATAAGATTTCAGAGGTGTCAGCCGACGAAGCCGCCCATCTGCGCGCAATCATTCGCGCAATACAGCCAAAGGCGCGTATAATTGAGTGTGACTACGCCGACGTTGCCCTCGAAGACATTATCAATACAAATCTCTTTGACTTCGAAAAAGTAGCCACATCGGCTGCCTGGGTCCACGAAATCGAGCGAGCAGTCAGCGCCGAGGAGGAAGAAGAAGCTCACCACCCTGAGCACCACCATCATCATCACGACGAAGAGGAGCATCATCATGACCATAATCACGAACATCACCATCACGACCATGATCATGAGCACTGCGATGATGAGCATTGTCCCAGTCACCATCATCACCACCATCATGGCGAAGGAGAGGCCGAAGAATATGGCATACAGACATTTGTTTATTACCGCCGTCAGCCCTTCGACCTCCATAAATTTGACCGTTTCCTCGCCCAAAGCTGGCCTTCAAACATCATCCGCGCCAAAGGAGTGGTCTATTTCAAGCATAACCGCGATATGTCGTTTCTCTTCGAACAGGCAGGCCGCCAGAAAAAACTGACCGAGTCAGGCTTCTGGTATGCCACTGCGCCCGAAGAAGAATTGATAGCTTTGATGCAGCGCGAGCCTGGACTAATGCGCGACTGGGACGAGACCTATGGCGACCGCATGATTAAACTCGTAATCATCGGGCAGCACCTCGACCGAGAAGCAATTACAGCCTCACTCGACGCCTGCTTAGCAAAATAAGCCAATCAAAATATAATCTAAAAAAGCCCGGCAATCGGGCTTTTTTAGTATCTGACTCGTCAGAGTTTTCAGCTTCTTATAAAAAGAAAAAGGTCTCATTTCTGAGACCTCGTGTAGCCCATAGGAGAATCGAACTCCTCTTTCAAGAATGAAAATCTTGCGTCCTA
>CAMWQZ010000045.1 GCA_947176515.1 uncultured Bacteroidales bacterium
TAATGCCTTTTGTTTCGTTGGCTCGGTGATGTGTATAATTCGGGTATATTCCTGTTGTTCCGTCGCGTCAACTTTTTTAGAGCGTTTTTCTCGTTGGCAGCGTGGGGGCTAATGTCGCTGATACTACCATTGTGTTGGTATGTCGCTGCATATGGTCAGGGCGGACAGGAATTCCTTGACCTCGTAATGGAAGAGAATTTCGGACGTATGACAAGCACGATGAGCTATAACTCGTGTGTCAACCCGTGGACTTATAATATCGTGACGCTTGTGGCTGGTTTTGTGCCGTGGACATTGGCCATGGTGATGATGTTGTTGGCTCCTGGCTATCCCAGAAGCAAGGCGTGCGATTCGTGGAAGGCGCTGTTCAAAAAGTGTCCGACATTGCCGTCGGTTAATGTTTTGGCGACAGTGGCAGCATTGACAATATTAGTTTTTTACTGCATACCCCAGAGCAAGCGTAGTGTTTACCTGATGCCAATGTATCCGTTTGTGGCGTTCTATGTTGCGGAGTGGTTGATGTATGTGTCGCGTTGGCGAATCGGAATAGTTAAGGTCTTCGGCGATATAATGGCGGTGATTGGATTTGTCATGCCGCTTTGTGTTATCGCTGTTAAATTTGACCTCGTGCCTGAGGTGTGGTTTGACCACGGAAAACATGCGGCAGAGAATGTAGCGATGCTTAACGCAATTGGTGACATTACTGGCTTTTGGTCAAGTCTAATGATATTGGTGTCGCTGGTGATGGCTGAGGTGTGGTGGCTTAAATTGAGAAAGGCTGCGACGCCGTCGACAATAGTGCCGTTTGTTTCGGCTGTGATTATGGGTATCTATATATCAATGTCGGCTGTTTATCAGCCGGCCGTGCTCAATGTTAAATCAGAAAAAGATTTGGCGGCAGAGATTGACAAAGCAGCTCCACAATCAGAGGGCGAGCTATATGAGTTTATATCAGACGTTGAGTTTGCAGCAGGTGACGCGGTGCACTACTTCGAAGTCAACTTTTATATCGGAGACCGTATTTCGAGCTTTTACAAACGTAAACCCGATAGTGGATTCCTGCTGATGGGTGATCAGGATGCTGAAAAGTATATGCCGCAGTTTGAGGCCGAGGGTTATGTGTTCGAAGAGCGTTATGTCAGTCCCCGACCAATCATAGGCCATCCGGCGAAGGTCTATAAATTTGAGAAAGTGAAGAAGGAATGAAGAATGAATAATGAAGAGTGAAAAGTGAAGAATGAACTTTTTGAGTGACTTATCGGACAAGTCTGACGAGTCTGACGAGTCAGACATCATAGAAAACAAAAAGGCCGCTAATCGCGGCCTTTTTGTTATTATATGGTATGGAGCTTTTTTACTTTATGAGGTATTGTGACGAGATTGACTGGTTGTCGTGGACGCGGCGGATGGTGTCGGCAAAGAGTTTTGCAACTGAAATGATTGTGCACTTGTCGCAGTGTTTGCGATATGGGATTGAGTTTGTGAAAATCATTTCGGTGAGTGGGCTTTCCTGAACGCGTTCGGTGGCCGGGTCACTCATGATAGCATGAGAGCAAAGAGCACGGACTGATTTAGCGCCGTTTTCCATCATCAGGGCAGCAGCCTTGACGATTGTGCCACCAGTGTCACACATATCATCAACAAGGATAACATTCTTATCTTTCACGTCGCCGATAACGGTCATCTTGGCAACGACGTTAGCCTTGGCGCGCTGCTTGTGGCAGAGCACGAGGGGCAAGTCAAGATACTTGGCGTAGCTGTTGGCGCGTTTCGCACCGCCTACGTCGGGAGTGGCGATAACCATATTGTCGAGACCGAGCGACTGGATGTAGGGGATGAACACTGACGAAGCGTAGAGGTGGTCAACGGGGACGTTGAAGAAGCCCTGAATCTGGTCAGCGTGGAGGTCCATGGTGATTACGCGGTTGACACCGGCAGTCATCAGAAGGTCGGCAACGAGCTTGGCTGCGATTGATACACGGGGTTTGTCCTTGCGGTCCTGACGAGCCCAGCCGAAGTAAGGCATAACGGCGATAATCGACTTGGCAGAAGCACGCTTAGCCGCATCAATCATGAGCAGAAGCTCCATGAGGTTGTCGCTGTTGGGGAAAGTTGACTGGACGAGGTAAACTTCACATCCGCGAATTGATTCTTCGAACGATACTTCGAACTCGCCGTCGGCGAAGTGCTGGATGTTCATTTTGCCAAGTTCGACACCAAGGTCTTTGCAAATCTCCTCGGCCATATACTGAGAGTTAGTGCCGGCGAAGATTTTGAATGGGGGTAGGGAGTTATCCATGATTTTATTCAAATGATGAAAATTTCTTTTTCCGAGTGCAAAGTTAGCTTTTTTTGTCGGGATGAGGTTGAGTTCTGACTGATTTTTTCACTGAGCGACGAAAAAAACTTTAGTCATGCGATGTCAGAGCGTTTCACTTTCCAGATAGCAGCTCCGTGAGCAGGAACAGACATGGTGAAAGGAACATCGGAGCGCAGCTCTTTTGCAAGCGCGCGGCCTCCGCGCAGCAGGTCTTTCATCTTTGCGCGTCCCTCGGGGAAACGGAGAGTCTCGAACGCATGAGCAGGGATGTTGACTGCCATTTCCTTATCGTCGTTGCCGAAGTTGACGGCGATAATTAGTAAGTCGTCATCGTTGGCACGTAAGAACACATAATTACGATGGGGGTCAACGCCGGGATTTTCGTAGTTGGCATACATCAGGTCGAAGAAGTGGCCGTTGCTGATAGCCGGCTCGGCATTACATATCTTTAGGATGCGAGCATAGGTGTCGCGCAGACGCTCAATGTCATCAGGCAGCGAGCCGTTACACTTTCCGCCATTGAGACGCGCACGGACTGTCGGCATGCTCCAGTAGTCAAAAATGGTAGTGCGTCCGTCGTAGCCGCTGTAGCCTTCGGAGTCGAGGGCTGCTTCGCCGAGTTCCTGTCCGCCGTAGATCATCATCGGTCCGGTATTAATCATAGAGCTAACGACGAGCGAGGGCACGACGCGATGAGGGTCACCGGCATATTGGGGTGAGGCAAATCGCTGTTCGTCGTGGTTCTCAAGGAAGTTGAGCATGCGGTCGCCGATGCCTTCGACTGTCTGCCAGCATGATGTGATGCGAGCCGCCGAAACGTCATTGCACTCGATGGCGCGGAGAGTGTCGTAGAGGTTTACCTTGTCATACAAGTAGTCGAAACCGGCGTCAATGTAGGGACGGTAAAGGCCGATGTCGTAGATTTCGGCGATAAAAATAATGTCGGGATATGACTGCTTGACGTTGGCGATAGCCCAACGCCAGAACTCGACGGGAACCATGTGGACCATGTCGCAGCGGAAACCGTCGACACCTTTTGCTGCCCAGTAGCGAAGGATATGGAGCATTTTTAGCCAAGTCGGAGGAATGGGGTCGAAATGCTTGCTTCCGTTCCATGGGTCGACACCGTAGTTGAGCTTGACGGTGTCATACCAGTCATTGACGCCCGGGAAAGCGTGGAAGCAGTCGTTGCCTGATGCTTTTGCCGGAAACTCGACGTATGCGTCATCTCCGCTACCCATTTCGACGTGAGGAGCGAACTGCTGGCGTGGTATATAGTAGAAATTATTTGCAGGGGAAAAAAACATGTCTTTGTTGTCGCCATGACCGAGGTCTTCGATGCCTGCCGGCTTGGCGTCAGAGTGATATTCACGGGCTACGTGATTAGGGACGAAGTCTATCAGCACTTTCATGCCAGCCTTATGTGTACGGTCAACCAGGGCTTCGAACTCTTTGATGCGGTCGGGGACGTTTTCTGCCAAATCGGGGTCGATGTCGTAATAGTCGGTTATGGCATAGGGACTGCCGGCATGGCCCTTGACTACATGGCGGTTGTTACGGGGAATGCCATAGGCTGTGTAGTCAGCGTCGTGGGCGTGCTCGATGACGCCGGTGTACCATACGTGGGTCGTGCCAAGTGACTTGATGTCGCGCAGCACGCGGTCTGTTATTGAGTTGAGTTTGCCTGAACCGTTTTGGTCTAATGTGCCGTTGTGGACAGGCGTCTGACAGTAGTTAGTGTAGATAACGGTGATCACCTTATAAATAAAAAAAATATGATTCATGATTTCTTTGTTTTTGTGGGATTCCACATACCGGCGTCTTTGATTGCGCGGCGAGTGTGGATGTAGCCGCTCGTGACAACGGCTTTGATGTTTGTGAGGTCAAAGACTTTGTAGCTTGACAGTTCTGGAGTCTGCACCGAAAGGTCGCAGAGAGCCATGTCTTCAGCCTGATTTGATTTTGCCATCAGATTATAAGTGCGCATCGCAATATCAGTCAATGACATCTTCTTTTTACTCGGTGTGCGCATCGGACTGACGTTTACGCCAATAAGCAGTTCGCATTTGTCGCGGATTATCCACGCCGGATGATTGCGGAGCACACCGCCGTCGACGTGATAGACACCGTCAACCTTAACCGGCTTGAATATAATCGGTATTGAGCATGAGGCTGCCATACGTTCGCCGATAGGCCCTGAGTGAAACTCTACCGCCTGGCCGTGCTCGATATCTGTGGCTCCGATATATGTGGGTATTCTTAAGTCTTCGAGGTTTTTGAAGTCGCCATATTTACTTATCGACCGCAAAATGTGTTTCTTGAACTTATCAATACGCATCAGACCGCCATCGCCCACGCTCATGTTTGCAAAGTCAGTGAAGCCTTTGTTCTCAAATATTTTTGTCATCTCATCAAAGGGCATTCCCGACGCATAGAGTACGGCAATAACCGACCCGGCGCTGACCCCGGCGATAATGTCGGGTTTTAAGCCGGCTTCTTCGATGGCCATGAGTGCGCCGACGTGAGCAAAGCCTCTGGCTCCCCCGCCGCTCAGCGCCACCCCGAGATGATATTTCTGTTGGTCTGACATAGTTACCTAATATTTTTATAGTGCAAAAATAAGCATTAAAAGTGAGAAATGAAGAGTTAAGAATGAAGAATGGAGAATTAAGAGTGAAAAATTGTGTAGATAATGGCCTAAAATTTGGTGGAAACCGAGCAAAATGAGGTTTAAGATTTAGTGGAAACCGAGCAAAATGAGGTTTAAGATTTGGTGGAAACCTTGCAAAATGAGGTTTTAAATTTGGTGGGTATATAATAAATTGCTAATTTTGCGGATGTTAACGCGAAAACATAGAAATGATGACAGAAAGGGTTTTTAAAAGAAAAATATATGAGGTGATGAAAGAGTGGAAAGACCAACGAAAAGGGTCTACGGCTCTTCTTATAAAAGGGGCTCGTCGAGTTGGAAAATCAACTATTGCGCGAGAATTCGGGAAAAATGAATATAAATCTTTCATTGCGATAGATTTTGCAAAGGCATCCCAGGCTGTAAAGTCGATATTTGATGACCTTGATAATCTGGATTATACTTTTCTACAGCTTCAAGCGTTATATCATGTTGAGTTACATGAACGGGAATCACTTATAATTTTTGACGAGGTGCAACTTTGTCCTAAGGCCCGTCAGGCAATAAAATATCTTGTAGAGGACGGACGATATGATTATATTGAGACAGGTTCGCTATTGTCAATAAGAAAAAATATAGAGGGAATCCTTATACCAAGTGAGGAGACCCGAATAACCATGTACCCCATGGATTATGAGGAGTTTCTCTGGGCAACCGGCGATAATCAGACAATGCCTTTGATTAGGGCTGCATTTGAGCGCCGCAAGCCATTGGGAGACGCGATGCATAGAGAATTAATGAGGAGATTTCGATTGTATATGCTTGTTGGCGGTATGCCTCAGAGTGTCAATGCCTACCTTGAGACAAATAATTTAGCACAGACTGATGCGGTAAAAAGGGAAATTATAGAGTTATATATAGATGATTTAAGAAAGGTTGATTTAAGCGGAAAGGCATCACTTTTGTTTGAAGCTATACCGGGACAGTTGGCTAAAAGTAAAACCAAATATGAGCCGTGGAGTATATTAAACTACGCCAATAAAGAATATGTCGCAGATATGTTCAAGGATCTTGAGGATTCCCTTGTGGTGAATTTTTCATATCGTTGCACAGACCCAAATGTAGGGCTGGGGTTACATCGTGATATTGATAGTTTTAAAATATTCCTATCAGATACGGGTTTGTTTATTTCATTGGCATTTTGGGATAAACAGATTACAGAAAATGTGTTGTATGAGAAGCTTTTGTCGGATAAATTAAGCGCTGATTTAGGATATGTTTTTGAAAATGTAGTATCACAGATGTTAAAGGCGGCAGGACATAGTTTATTTTATTTTACTTTTCCTGCTGATAAAGAAAGGAAAAAATATTATGAAATTGATTTCCTGACGGTAAAGGGGACGAAGATTAATCCTCTTGAAGTCAAGTCATCAAGCTATATGACGCATAAATCATTAGATGTATTTCGCGAACTATATTCCTCTATTGTTGGTTGTCCAACCGTGATATATACTAAAGATTTAAGATGGGAGAATGGAGTGCTTTATCTTCCTGTATATATGACAGGTTTATTATAATCATATTATTTGGAGGAGTGGTTGGTGAATTTTTTGTAATTTTGTAGCTCCAAATTTATTATTATTTGCGCAGATGAAAGTACTTAAATTCGGTGGCACTTCGGTCGGTTCGGCCGAGCGCATCAAACATGTGGCCGGTCTTATTACGTCAAGCGGCCGCAATATAGTGGTTCTATCCGCGATGGCCGGAACGACTAATACTCTTGTCGAAATAGCTGACTATCTGTCGAAAGGCAATGTGCCTGGCGCTCAAGAGACTCTAAATCACCTCAGCATGAGGTATCGCAATGTTATTGATGAACTTTTTGATGCACCCGGGCCGCATAGCCGTGCAAAGGCTGTGATTGATGAGCGATTTTCGTATATCCGTGCTTTAGTGCGCGGCGAATACTCTATGGCTGTCAACAAAGAGATATTAGCTCAAGGCGAGCTGATGTCGACGGCAATGATGGATATTTATCTTAATGAGGAAGGCGTTAAATCTGTGTTACTGCCGGCGCTCGATTATATGCGAACTGACGTCAACGGCGAGCCTGACATGAAGTATGTATCTACTCGCCTGCGCCGTCTGCTCGACCTTAACCGAGATGCTGATGTGTTTATAACCCAAGGTTATATATGTCTGAATGCAGTTGGGGAGATTGACAATCTAAAGCGTGGAGGAAGCGACTATTCGGCATCAATTATCGGTGCCGTCGTGGATGCAGACGAGATTGAAATTTGGACTGACATCGACGGTATGCACAATAATGATCCGCGCTATGTTGAAAATACGTCGCCTGTAGGAGAACTTAATTTCGAAGAAGCTGCCGAGTTGGCTTACTTCGGGGCAAAGATACTTCATCCAAACTGCGTGTTGCCGGCCAAGCTTGCAAATATACCTGTGAGACTGCTCAATACTCTTGACCCAAGGGCCCGCGGAACAGTGATTTACAA